>JAWWPV010000633.1:0-2669 GCA_033854775.1 Trebonia sp. | reverse complement strand
GTAGTCGCAACCGGGGCGGGCCACGCTAAACCGTACGCCCAAACGGAAGCGGCCGCCCCCCCGCGCCACGGGGGGGGGACGGCCGCTTCTGTTTACGGGCGCCTAGCGTGCCGGATGTCAGGGCGTTGGCAACGTCACGGGCGTTGGGCCGCCGCCTCCGCCGCCGCCGTTCCCGCCCCCGTTGCCATTACCGCCGCCGTTGCCGCCGTTGCCGCCCTTCCCGCCGCCCGCGCCGCCCTTGCCCGGCTTCTTCGGCTGCTGGACCACCTGGCCGGTGCCCTTGCTCCACAGGTTGCTTCCCGAGTTAACCACCTGGAAGTTCTGCGACGCGGACAGGTTGGCGTGGTCGAAGGTCATGTGCCACGTCGACAGCGGGGCGTTCGCGCCGAACATCTCGCCTGGGCAGTTCTGACCGCCGTACTCCCCTTGATAGCAGGCGCTCTGGCCGGTCATCGTGTCCTGCGTCGGGGAGAAGGGGTTGAATACCGAGACGTAGCCGGCCAGCGAGGTGGTGTACCCGGCGAACGCGGCGAACGGGGTGCCGTTGCCGTTTGCCACGTTGGAGGTACCCGTCTTGCCTGCCGCCTGGTAGTTCGCGAGCCCATTGCCGTAAGCCGTGCCGTTCGGGAAGTTGAGCACGCCCTGGAGGATGTAGTTCACGGCCTGCGCGACTTCGGGGGATATCGCCTGGTGACATCCGGCCGACGGTACCGGCAGCGACTGGCCGGTGTCGTCCACGATCTTGGTGAGGACGATCGGCTTGCAGTAAACGCCGTTCGACGCCGGGACCGCGTACGCGGCGGCCATGGACATCGGGGAGACGTTGACCACGCCGAGGGTGAAGGAGGGCAGGTCGTCGGCCGGGAGCTGACCGCCGTCGCCGGAAAGCAGCGACTTGCCATCGGCGCGCGTCACACCCAGGTTGACCGCGGTCTTCACCGTGTCGCACAGGCCGACCTGCTGCTCAAGGTGAGCGAAGAAGACGTTAATGGACCCGGTGGTGCCGGTGTACAGGGAGTCGGTGCTCGTGCCCGGGCCCTCGGAGTTCGTCACGTTGAACAGGCCCGTGGGTTGCCCGGCGCAGTTGGAGTAGCCGCTCACCGTATCGGTGCCAGGGACGGTGAGCTGGAACCCGAACGGCACGCCTTTCTCAAGTGCGGTGATGAGGGTGAACAGCTTGGACGAGGATCCGGTCTGCACTCCCTGGCCGCCGCCGTACTGGGTGTTGACCGCGTAGTCGACCTCGGTCTGGCCTGAGCCCGTGCCGTAGGGCCGGTCTTCAGCGATCGCGAGGACCTTGCCGGTGCCGGGCTGGATGAGCACCTCGGTGGCGGCGTTGTGCGCCGGGTTGTAGGTCCGGGAGTTCGACGGCAGCACCCAGTTCACGGCATGGGCCGCCGAGGCCTGGTCCTTCTCGCTGACCGTGGTGTAGATCTTGAGGCCGCCGGTGGCCAGCAGTTGGGCGCGCGCCACGGTCGTCGACCCGAGCTGCTTGTCGAGCAGCAGCGCGTGCATCGTGTAGTCGCAGAAGAAGGCGTTGTCTCCGACCGTGTCCGCGGTGCAGCCGTTCTGCACGGTGCCCTGGTGCAGTACCAGCTTCTGCTGCTCGAGCGTGGCCGCGTCGGCGGCGCCAAGCACCGTCGGGTTCGTCTGCGCGATCCTGGCGAGCACGGTGTTGCGCCGCACAACCGACGTCGTGGGGTTGGTCAGCGGGTCGTACTCCGACGGGTTCTCCACGATGCCGGCCAGCGTGGCGGCCTGAGGCATGGTGAGCTTTGCGGCGGTGGTGTTGAAGTACGTCTCCGCGGCGGCCTCGATGCCCCACGCGCCGCTGCCGTAGTACGAGTCGTTGAGGTACCCGGCGAGGATCTGCTCCTTCGTCATGGAGTGCGCCACCTGAACCGCCATGCGCAGCTGGTCGATCTTCCTGGACATGGTGTCCGCGGCCGCCGCCTGCTGCGCCGCCGGGTCGTCGAGCGACTGCAGGATGAGCACGTTCTTCACGTACTGCTGCTCAAGCGTGGAACCGCCCTGGATCGGCTTGTGCTCCAGGTCGTTCACGAGCGCGCGCAGGGTGCCCTTGACGTCGAGGGCGCCATGCTGCCAGAACCGGTTGTCCTCGATCGCGACGATCGCCGCCAGCATGGACGGCGAGATCTGGTTGTAGCTGACGGGCTGGCGGTTGATGCCCGTGTACTTCATGCCCGGCCCGAGGTCCACCCCGTACACGTAGGTCATGAGCTTGCCGTTGGAGTCGTAGATCGCCGACCGCTGCGGGAGGCTCGACGCGTTGACGGTCAGCGTGGTGAACTTGTCCGCGCTGTTTCTGACCAGAATTCCAGTGGCCGCCACCACGGGCAGCGCCACCGCCGCCGCGAGCACACCGCCGAGCACCGCCATCAGGATCAGGCGCCCGACAGAGTTCGTCTTATTGGCCGTCCAGTTCAAGAGCTGCACGCGTCATAGCGTACGCGGGCGTGCTCGGTACTACTGGCACTAAGACTGCCATCCAGGCCGATACGCTGCCGGTTTCGTCACGCGGGGTGCCCGCGTGACCAGGTAATGACTACGGCCCGGCATGTACATAGCCCATCATTACTATCTGTGAAATGGCCATACAGGGTCTTGGAAGGGATGCCCTCACTTCCGTAAGTTCCTTTATCACGAAC
>JAWWPV010000632.1:0-2894 GCA_033854775.1 Trebonia sp. | reverse complement strand
GGGACGTGGTCGTCATGCTCGACTCGCTCACCAGGCTCGGCCGGGCGTACAACCTCGCCGCCCCCGCGAGCAGCCGTACCCTCACCGGCGGCGTGGCCGTCTCGGCTCTGCAGCCGCCCCGCCAGTTTCTCGGCGCGGCCCGCTGCCTCGAAGAGGGCGGCTCGCTGACCATCCTGTCCACCGCCTTGATCGACACCGGCTCCCAGCTCGACAACGTGCTATTCGAAGAGTTCAAGGGCACCGGGAACATGGAGCTGCGGCTGCGCCGCGACCTGGCGGAGAAGCGGATGTTCCCGGCGATCGACCCGGTGCCTTCCGGCACCCGCCGCGAGGACCTGCTGATGGACCCCGCCGAGCATGCCGCCGTCGTCAGCCTGCGCCGCGCGCTCGCCGCGCTGGACAGCCAGCACGCGCTTGAGCTGCTGCTCGACAAGACGACCGCGCCGAACGAGCAGTTCCTTCGCCAGGTCAGCGCCGCGAAGTAACATCCCTCGGCTGATGGTCAGGTAACCCAAGACTCCGGCGGTCGCCGCGCCGAGCAGCAAGATCGCCGCCGCCAGCGATAGCAGCGTGATGCGCAGGCGGCGCCGTTCAACTGGTCCTGCTGTGGCACCCATCACCCGGCCGCTCTGCTCAAGTACTGCGGGCTCTACGTTTTCGCCCATTTCACGCCCCCTGACTGGCGTGCGGTGAGCCCGGCGCTGCGGCACGCCGTGAATGCCACGCGGCAGGCCACCGCATCTATGCTTTCACTTGATGTAGTTGAATGACTACACAGTGTAATATCACGCCCCGGTAGGCACCGTCAGTATCACGGCGGGTGTGGTTGCGGGCGGGGGCAGGGGGACGTGGTGAACACGGAGGTGGTAGACGCCGATGCGTCGGGCTCCGGGCTGCGAAGCGCGTCGGCTAGACAGTGGCTCGTTGCCTGCGTGCGGCGGCTCGTCCGGGCCGGCACCGAGGCAGGCTACGACGCGATCGTGTGGGTGGCGGGGCTGTGCTACGCGGGATGGCTCACCCGCGACATGCCGGGAATCGGGCACAGCAAGCCCTTGCTTGTCGGTGCCATGCTGCTCATCTGCCTGTTGTCGGTCGTGTCTGGCCTGCTCGCCGGTCTCTATCGCGGTCGGCACCCGAGGGGCAGCCTCGATGAGGCGATCAGCGTGTTCATCGCTGGCGGCCTGATGATCGTGCCGCTCGCGATGCTCAGCGGCGTGCTGGTCAGTGCGCAGCAGCACATGCTGCGGGCTCTTGCCGGAGGGGCGTTCATCGCGCTGCCAACCATCGTCGTCGCCCGGTACGTGGTCTTCGCCGCGCGGCAGGGCGGCCCGTCGCGGCGCCGCGAGCGGACTACGGCCGGGGTCAGGGTCATCGTGTTCGGGGCGGGTCACGCGGGTACCGCGCTGATCCGCCACCTGCTGGCAGAACCGGACGCGGCGTACCGGCCGGTCGCGCTCCTCGATGACGACCCGGCCAAGCGTCGGCGGCGAGTTTGCGGGATCCTCGTGCTCGGCGACCGGACGAAGATGGCCGAGGTGGCTGCCGCGACGGGCGCCACCGTGCTGGTGATCGCGGTCGCGCGGGCCAGTGGGACCGACATCCGCGATCTGACGGCGCGCGCGGAACAGTGCGGGCTCATCCCCAAGGTCATCCCGACGACCACAGAGCTGATCAGTGGCGGTGCCCGGATCGAAGGAGTCCGTGACCCGAGGATCAGCGACCTGCTCGGCCGTCGGCCCATCAGGACCGACGTCAAGGCGATCGCCGGGCACTTCGCCGGCCGGCGCATCCTCGTCACCGGCGCGGGCGGCTCGATCGGCGCTGAGCTCTGCCGCCAGCTGCACCAGCTCGCCCCCGCCGAGCTGATCATGCTCGACCGGGACGAGTCGGCCTTGCACGAGGTTCAGCTCACGCTGCACGGCCGCGCCCTGCTCGACTCCGACGAGACCGTGCTCGCGGACATCAGGGACGTGCGCCGCGTTCGTGAGGTCTTCGAGCGGTTCCGGCCGCAGATCGTCTTCCATGCCGCGGCGCTCAAGCACCTGCCGCTCCTTGAGCGCTACCCGGCTGAGGCGGTGCAGAGCAACATCTTCGGCACCCAGACGGTACTCGAGGCCGCCGCTGCATGCGGTGCCGGGTGGTTTGTGAACATCTCCACGGACAAGGCTGCCGATCCGGTGAGCGTGCTTGGGTACTCCAAGAGGATCGCGGAGCGACTCACCGCGCATACGGCGGGCCAGGCCGACGGAACGTACCTGAGTGTCCGGTTCGGTAACGTCCTCGGCAGTCGAGGGTCTGTGCTCAGCGCGCTGTCCGCCCAGGTGAAGACGGGCGGTCCCCTGACGGTGACGCACCCAGAGGTGAGCCGCTACTTCATGACCGTGGACGAAGCCGTCCAGCTCGTCTTCCAGGCGGTCGTCGTCGGTGGCAGCGGTGAGGTGCTCATCCTCGACATGGGCGAGCCGGTGCGGATCGCTGACATCGCCCGTCGGCTGGCCGCGCAGTCCGCCGACCCGGTCGAGATCGTCTACACCGGGCTGCGGCCCGGCGAGAAGCTCGCCGAGGACCTGCTCGGTGCCAGCGAGGTTGACCACCGGCCACGCCATCCGCTGGTGAGGCACGCCCACGTCAAGCCGCTTGATCCCGACGAGCTGTCGGGTCTGGTCCTGGACGGCGACGAGGCCACCCT
This sequence comes from Trebonia sp., assembly GCA_033854775.1. Classification (GTDB taxonomy): domain Bacteria; phylum Actinomycetota; class Actinomycetes; order Streptosporangiales; family Streptosporangiaceae; genus Trebonia. The sequence goes on along the minus strand of JAWWPV010000632.1, from coordinate 205 downwards.
GCGGCGCCGGCTCGCGGAATGCGCAATGGCGGATGCCGTGACGCAGGACCACGTACCCGTTCTGAGGCAAGGATTTTAAATATTTTATTCAGAACGGTTTCGGCTGGCTCTGGCCGCGACCGTTAGCTCGGCCAGCAGAGCGCCATGAGGTCGCGGGTGAGCCCATCGAGCAGGCTGGCGGTGGCCTGGTAGCCGGCGAGCGGCC
>JAWWPV010000631.1:0-3719 GCA_033854775.1 Trebonia sp. | reverse complement strand
TGTTCCGGTAGGCCGCCGACGAGGTGCCCGCTAGGCGGGTCCTTTTCCGGCGGCCCCCGGGCCGAACCGGACTTGCCCGTTTCCGGGCATCCGGCTCTCTGGTGACCGTATGCATGCCGTGGCTGGTTTCCCGGCGTGGATGGCGGCGTGGCAGGGGGCGCAGACGATGAGGGTCTTGCGCCGTTTCCTTGTCATGAGCTGTGCCCACGCGGGTTGCGGCTGGCCAGTGCGGGTGAGGTCGGCGAGCTTTCTGACCTGGTGGGTTTCCACCGGGGCTGGCTGCTCGCACATTTCGCACTGTCCCGTCAGGAGCCTGGTGATCAGTTCCCTCCGGCGGGGCCTGGGCGGGCCTTGCGGGCGGTCGTCGAGGACCGCTTTCTTCTGCCGCCGGAGCGGGATGCCTCCGAACCGTGCGACCAGTGGTTTCCTGCCGGGCCTTTCGACGTGTGCCTCGAAGCACCGGCGCGGCCCGTAAGGGGTGGCGGTGACGGCCTTGTACTTGGCGGCCATCTTCGTCACCGTGGAGCGGTGCCGGTGCGCGAGCGTCTTGAGCATGGAGGTCTTCATGACCCATTCCAGCCGGTCGAGCCGCCAGGCGTCGCCGGCCAGCAGGTAGTACTGGACGATGCCCCTGTACTCCGCCCCGTATGTGCTGATGATCGCGTGGTCGTCGCGGTCCTTCAGCGCGGGGCGGGACGCGGGTTTGCCGCGTTGCAGGTAGGGGGCGCATTTAGCCTTGATCACCGTTCTGGGCACGCGGAGCTGGACTGTGCCGTTGAGCCGCCTGATGCCGCGCGTGATCTTGCGGTCGTCGTGGGCCACGGTGATTTCGTAGCCGAGGAATTTCGCTGCCTGGGTGCGGGCGTGCGTGATCAGGGTCTTTTCCCTGTTCAGTTCCAGCTTGAGGTCGTCATGCAGGAACTGGGCGAGGCGGGTCCTGATCTCCTCGGCCTCGGCTTTCGGCCCGGTGAACCCGAAGAGCGCGTCGTCGGCGTAGCGTGTGCAGCGCAGCCGCCGGTAGCCGGGATCGCGGGGATCCATGCTGGGCAGGCTGCGCTGCTGCTGGCGCAGCTCCCGCGCTGCGGCGCGGTCGCCGCGGCGGCGGGCACGCCTCGCCTCCGACTCGGTGCGCCGGTAGGCAGGGTTCCTGGCCCTGGCCTTTCCCCGGGTGTATTCCGGCATGAGGACTGCCTCGGCGAACTTGTCCATCCGGTCCAGGTAAATATTGGACAGGACTGGTGAGGTTACGCTGCCTTGCGGCACTCCGGAGAGCGTGGCGTTCCATTCCCAGTCCTCAAGGTACCCGGCTTTCAGCATCTGTTTGATGAGCCGGAGGAACCTGTTGTCATTGATGTTCTCCGCCAGCGCCGAGAGCATGACCTCATGGTCGAGCGACCCGAAGCAGTCGGAGATGTCACTTTCAATGAACCAGGTTGTCCCGGTCCAGGTTCTCGCCACTTCGCCGAGAGCGGTGTGGCATCCCCGACCGGGACGGAAACCGTGGGAAAGGCCGGAGAACCGGGGCTCGTAATATGCCTCCAGCAGGAGGCGGATTACCTCGCCCACGATCTTATCCGACCAGGACGGCAGGCCCAGCGGCCTTTTCTTCCCGTTTTTCTTCGGGATCCAGGCCCGCTTCACGGGCTGGAACCGGTAGCGCTCGCAGCGCAGCGCACCGATGATGCGCCCGATCCCGGCCAGCGACATGCCGTCGGCGGTTCCCCCGTCGGCCCCGGGCGTCATCGCACCGTGGTTGGCGTAGACGCGCCCGTAGGCCAGCAAGTACAACTGCGGGTTGAACAACTGCCGGTAAATCCTCTCCAGCGGCAGGCCGCGCCCGCCACGGTCACGCACGACGTCCAGCACCGTTGCGGCGTCCCGCATCACGCGTACCTCCCGGTCTCCCGGACGTCGGCCACCTGGTCCCCTTCGCCCTGCGGGCGGCTTTCCCGCCCTCCCTGGCGGGGCGTTACTCCCGCGACTACTACGAGACCTCCGTCACCATAGGGCTCGCGCCCCTTAGGTGATCCCACGTTCGTCTTCGCTATACGTAACAGCGCGACTTAGGTGCCCCGTTCATCCCCTTGAATTCCCTCACTGGGAATCGCTCCCTCACCCCGGAAGTTGCCCCGCAGACCATAACACTGCGAGGCAGGGCGGGCGCCGGTCTCATGCACGATTTCCGGCGGACGGCGCATTGCATCTTCTGGAGATTAGGGTTCAGGCAATCCAGCTTTCACCATATCGCGCGGGTCCCCTAGCGCCCCGCTCCCGTGCCCGGACACGGCCACTAGTTTGCTGCCATGCTATTGTCCCCTGCACCTTTCGGATTCAGGTAAGGCATCAGACCCAGGAACCTCCTTCCGAGTTCCTCCCGACTATATCGGGGATATAACGAAGCGCCTCGTGGCGCATTACGGCTTGCGGGCAACTCCGCCGTTGGAGCCGACCTCCGCCGCGGCCGGGAGGACCGCTCCCGGCCCGGGCCGCCACTCGGACACCAGCACCACGCCAGGCGGCACCAGCGTCAGCCCCGTGAACACCAGATCGGCGAAGTCGTCCGCGGGGCGGAACCCCCCACGGATGCCGCCTTGATTGTAGATGCGGCTCACGGCCTCCGCGTTCGGCGTGTACTCGGCGGTGGCGTGCGAGGCGATCACGTAACTGCCCGACGGCAGCGCGTCGATCAGCGTGGAGATGATCCTGCCCGGCTCGTCCTCATCCGGCAGGAAGTGCACCACGGCAGCGAGGACCAGCGCGATCGGCTTGTCGAAGTCAAGCGTTTCCCGCGTGACCGGGTTAGCCAGGACGGTCTGCGGATCGCGGAAGTCGGCTTGGATGTACGCGCACTTGCCCTCCGGCTTGCTGGCGAGCAGTGCCCGTGCGTGCGCGAGCACAATCGGGTCGTTGTCCACGTACACCACGTGCGCCGAGGGCACGACGTCCTGCGCTACCTCGTGCACGTTGCCCACGCTCGGCAGCCCGGAGCCAAGGTCGAGGAACTGGGTGATCCCCGCCTCTTCGGCCAGGTACTTGACCGCGCGGCCGAGGAACGCCCGGTTCTCGCGCGCCGCCGTCCTGACGTCCGGCCAGGCTTTCAGCGCCAGTTGCGCGGTCTCGCGGTCCGCGGCGAAGTTGTCCTTGCCGCCGAGGAGGTAGTCGTAAACGCGGGCCGGATGCGGCTTGGACGTGTCGATCTCGGGGGCCACGCCGTCGGCGTGGTCGGGCTCGATGGAACCGAGGCCAGCCATCACTGCCTTCCATGTTCGAGGGGTATCGGGGAAACTTTACTAGCATGTCCTGCCTGCGCTTGGATGACCGTGGGCGCGGGGGGCGGGGATGCCGAGGGCGCCGCAAGCGGCCGCCAGGATGGCGGCGCGGACGATGACGGGATCGCCGCCGGGGTCGGCGTGAACGAGCGCGCCGCGGATCGCGCCGAGCGCCGCCCGGGCGCGGATCTGTTCGGTGAGGTCAGGGGTCTCGTGGCCGGCCAGTAGCTGAAGCATCCGCTCTTCGAGGGCGGCATGGGTGACGGATGCCGGGCGGAGTGCGACGGACGGGTCCTGGGTCAGCACCCTGAGCAGATCCACGTGGCTGATGTTCAGGTCGATGTAAGCCGCCAGCACCTCGCGCCTGGCGGCAGCGGATGCGCGCACCGGTGTCTGGGTGATCAGGGTGGTCAGCTGCTCAAGGCCCGGCTGGATGAGGGCGGCCAGCAG
>JAWWPV010000630.1:0-10277 GCA_033854775.1 Trebonia sp. | reverse complement strand
GCGGGCGGACGTGCCGGCGCGGGCCGCGCTCGGCGACGCGGAGGGCGGGACACCGAACTTGCCGAAACGGCCGGCCCCCGCGGGCGGCCGCGGCGCCGGGGCGGTAAGGAGCGAGCTGCCTGCGGGGATGTCGTCGCGGAACGAGGCGAAGATCTCGCTGTCCTCCGGCTGCGACCACAGCACGTTCGCGGTGTCGGACGGGACGACGTCGGCACGCGGGAAGTTCGGCAGCGTGAACATCGCGATCTTGCTTGACGGGGTGCTGCGCAGCGACTGTTCCAGGCCGTAAAGGCCCGTGACCCCGCCGAGCTGGCTGTCGACGGTCAGCGAGCTCGTAGCGGCGTCCAGGAACCGGTAGATCGCCAGCGGGTTGAGCAGTTCACTCCTCGCCCGGCTGATCAGGGACGTCAGGAACGCCTGCTGGCGGGTGATCCGCCCAAGGTCGCTGCCGTCGCCGAGCCCGTCCCTGGCGCGCACGTAGGCGAGCGCCTGGGCCGGGGTGAGCCAGTGGTACCCCGCGGAGAGGACGATGCCGGAGCTCGGGTCGGAGAAAGCGGTCGGGTTGCACTCCTCGACCCCGCCGAGCGCGGCGACCATGTTCTCGAAGCCGGTGAAGTTGATCACGACGAAGTGGTCGATGTAGATGCCCGTGGCCTGCTCGAGCGTCTTGATCGTGCAGGCGGCGCCCAGCGCGGTGTGGTTGCCGTACAGGTTGCCGATCGCGAAGGCCTCGTTGACCTTGAACTGGGTAGGCGAGGACGTCTGGCCGTTCCCCATCGTGCAGGACGGGATGTTCACCCAGGAGTCGCGCGGGATCGACATCACCTCGGCCCACTTCCTGTCGGCCGGGATGTGGATGAGCATCATGGTGTCCGACTGGTCGGTGGCCAGGCCCGCAGCGGGCGCACCGGGCTTGCCCGCCCGCGTGTCGGACCCGATGACCAGGATGTTCTCGGCCTGCGGGTGCGGGTTAGCAGGCTGGCGGCCGAGCAAGCCGCGGATGTTCGCCTGGTCGATGTTGTCATTGAAGTGGCGGAACATCGCGTAGCCCGTCGCCGCGACCGCGACGAGGAGCACCGCCAGGCTCCCCGCCGTCCAGGCCAGGAGCTTCCGATGCCGGCGCAGCCATCCCGTAGTCACTTTTTCCACCACCGCACGGCCGGCAGTCCCTCGGACGCCATCGGGTCGCAGGCGACGTAATTGCCCTCGACGAACGTTTCCAGTTCCGCGTCCCAGCCAGGGTAGAACTCAACCCCCTTCGGGGTGAGCTTGCCGACCCGGTAACCGAGATTGGTCAGGAAATCGAACGCGTCGCGGAGGAAGGCGCGGGCGAAGACCCAGCGGTGGTTGTACTCGAACTGGACAACGGCGATGCGGTGGTCGGCCAGCAGGGTGCGCGCCCCGCGCAGCACCGTGAGGTCGTGTCCCTCGGTGTCGATCTTCACAAGCGCGAAGCCGGGAATGCCAGAGCGCGCAGCGTAGGAGTCGAGCGTGATGGTCGGTACCGTCTCCGCCGTCATCGTGGCGCCGGGCGCCGGGTGCAGCGAGTTGGTCCCGGCCGCGGGAGCGACCACGTGGAAGGTCGATGTCCCCTGGCGGTCGCTGAGCGCTACCGCGCTCAGGGAGGCGCGAGTCCCGCTAAGTGACCGTTCCAGACGCGCGTAAGCACCGGCGTCCGGTTCGAAGGCGTGCAGCCTGAGGTCGCTCCCTCGGCCTTCCGCCGAGGCTGCGGCAAGCAGCGACCGCGACCAGCGACCGACGTTCGCGCCGACGTCGGCCACGTGGACCTCGCCACTTGGCGCGAGCTGGAGCGCCCAGCGCTGCAGGGCCGACTCGCCGTTGACCGTCATGTCGTTCGGGTAGTCGAGGCGCGCGCGGAACAGGACGAAGCGCGCGGCGCGGACTACGGCGCGCCTCCCAAGAGCACGGCAGGCGGCATCGGTAGTTGTCGCGGCGACCCTGCGGCCTGCAACAGTCAGGCTGAACACGAAGGGATACTACATGAGTACGATCAGTGACTGAAATACTCTCCGTGAATGACTGGTTCGTCACCTGACCAACGCGCGACGAAAGAGCGTCTATGTCGAAGCCGTACGGCCCCGGTAGCCTGCTGGCCCAGGTCACGTGCCGATTCGCCGTTGGCGCCGGGGTCATCAGGTACGTGTGGGAGCACCCGGCGAACTCCAGGCACCGGCTCTGCGCCCTGCTGAGAGCGGTCCGGTACCAGGTCCAGGCCCGGCTGCTGGGTCGCCGCGTGATGGCCCGGCTTGGCGAGCGGTCCCGGCTTTGGGTTGACCTGCACCGCACCGCCGCCGCTAAGGTGATGTACGCGAACCCGCCCGACCTGCCCGAGATGCTCGTGTGGCACCGGGCACTCCGCGGCGGCGGCCTGTTCGTCGATGTGGGCGCCAACATCGGCACCTACACGCTGTGGGCGGCCGAACTAGGCGCCGAGGTCATCGCGCTCGAGCCCGCCGCGGACACGTTCGACCTGCTCCAGGAGAACATCGCGCTCAACGGGTATTCCGTGACTTCGGTGCGGGCCGCCGCAGGCGATCACTGCGGAACCGCCCGGTTCACCGCGGGCCTGGACGCGGGCAACTCTCTCGCCGAGGACGGGCCTGTGATCACGGACCTGGTCACGGTCGACTCGCTGATCGGGGACCGCCGCGTAACCGGCATGAAGGTGGACGTCGAAGGATTCGAGATCGACGTGCTCTACGGCTGTGCCCGCGCCCTGGCGGGGCGCCGGATTGGCATGATCCAGCTTGAGTGGAATGAGGCGTCCCGCATGGCCGTCGGTACCGACCGGCAGCCCGTCGCCGAACTGCTCAACGGCTACGGCTACCGGCTTTACCGCCCAGGCCCGGCGGGATGCCTTGTCCCGATCGCTGACCCAGGATTCGGTGCCGATGTCTTCGCCTGTCACGCACTGGAGGCTGACTGCTGATGCGCGCCGCGCCCGAGAGCTAGCGTGTTCGCCGGTGCCACGGAGACCGGTACCCGTTCCCCCGGCAGACGGTCGCCGTCATAGAGCGTGTAGCCGCGTGCGGCCAGCAGGCCCGACACGGCGGCGGCGTTCCCGGCGCCGACCTCGCAGATGAGCATCGGGAACCGCTCAAGCAGTTGGGCACCGCCCGCCAGGACAGTGAGTTCCGCACCTTCCACGTCGATCTTGACCACGTCAGGGGCCGGGAAGTGGGCCGCAAGCCAGTCGAGCGTGACTGTAGGGACTAGTTCCGTAAACCGCACGCCGCCTGTCATGGTGGTGCCATATCCGTCCAGGTAGCTCGTCGACCGATTACGCCGTGCGATGTGGAACCGGGCGACGGACACCTCGTCGGATGCCGCGGCGGGCAGTACCTCAACGGGCGCATACCCGTGGTTAGTCGCGGCGGAGCGACGGAGCAGCCCGGCGAGTGTGGTGTCAGGCTCCACCGCGAGCACGCGCCCGGAGGGCCCGGCAGCCGCCGCAGCAGCGAAGCTGAACAGCCCGAGGTTAGCGCCGATGTCCCACACCACCTGGCCCGGCCTGATGACATCCGCGGCGAGCTGGAGCAGCACGGGATCGACATCGGACATAGCGCGCATGAGATAACGCAACCCGCCTTCCGTCGATACATAGATCCGTGCTTTTCCGAACTGCCCGGGAAGCCGTCTCCGGACGACAATGCGATGGGTCGCCTGCTCAAGCACCGAGCGTAGCGACATGCTGCCTCCATAAATGTTTTGATCACGGCTGAAATACTTCGGCTACTCTATGTATCTGACTACAATCTCAGCGTGACTATAACTGAGAACCGTTGAGCGCTCACGCCCTCCTGGGACGGCTGCAGCTGACTCGCGCCGTCCTGGACGAACGGCCGTTCGGCGGCGTCATCGCCCGGACGGCACTCTTCAACGTCGCGGCGGCGGCCATCGCGGCAATTGCCGGCATCATCCTGGCAAGAGCGGTCGGGCCTACCGTGCGCGGCGAGTACGCCGCGGTCACCTCCTGGTCCGGCGTGCTGATGGTAATTGGAGACGCAGGCCAGACGGCCGCCGTGTGCTACTACGTCGCCCGCGACCCGCAGCATGCCCGCGGCTACGTCGCTACCTCGCGGACCATGATGCTGGCCACCGGTGCGGCCGCCCTCGCCGGCGGCCTCATGGTGGCACCCGCCCTCGCGCACGGGAACCCCGGTCTTGCCGCCGCGTACCGCCTCATCTTCGCGGGTTCGGTCATCGGGTTCGTCGGCGCTAGCTACACGTTCGCGCTCCAGGCGCGCAGCATCGGTCGATGGAACCTGGTCCGTCTCAGCCAGCCCGCGCTTTACCTCGCAGGGATCGTCCTGCTCTGGCGGTTCAGGCTGCTCAGCTTGCATGTAGTCATCGGGGTGCTGATCGTGACCACGGCGATCCAGCTCAGCTACGCCTATTACTGGTGCCGGCGGAGCAACCTGGCCCCCGGGCGCTTTGAACCGGAACTCGTCCTGCCCCTCGTCCGTTACGGGGTGACCCAGCTCACCGCGGTCGCGCCCACGACGGTCAACGCTTACCTGGACCAGCTTGTGCTCTCCCAGGTCGTGCCGCCGGAGGATCTAGGCCGCTACGCGATCGCGGTCTCGATCACCCTGGTTCCGGTGCCGCTGGTCTCCGCCATCGGCAATGTGGCCTTCCCCCGGCTGGCCGCGCGTCGGGTGGTATCCGCGGAGAGCCACCGCCTGCAACGGGCCGCCATCCTGATAAGCGCAGGCCTGGCAAGCGCCATCCTGCTGCCGGTCGCCGCGACCGCCCATTGGGTGGTCCCCTTCGCGTTCGGTCCGGATTACCGCGGCGCGGTGCCGCTGCTGTGGCTCCTTGTCCCCGGCGGCGTCTTTCTGGCGTGCGGCCAGGTCGCGGGCGACCTGCTGCGCGGTCTCGGCAGGCCCGGGCTCGTCGCCGCCGCTCAGGGACTGGCTGCCGTCTTTACCGTGATCCTGCTCATAGCGCTGCTGCCGCTTGCCGGGGTGGCTGCCGCGGCCATTGCCTCAACGACGGCTTACGGGGTCGCGCTCGCCGTGATGATCCGCTCTCTGTGGCGACCGACGCCCCGTCCGCACTGTTCAAGTGACGACCCTTCGAAGGAGTGACCATGCGGATAGGGGTTATCGGGCCGACGTGGCCGGACTCCTTTGCGAAAAACATCATCGACGCGCTGTCCGCCATGCGGCACGAGACGACGTCGCTCGGTTCGTCATACTCGCTCGGCGGCTCTTACACCACACGGGTCGCTAGCACCGTCAGAAACCTGCTGCCCGCACTCGATGAACGCGCGCAGCGGCGCGTTGCCCGGGCGGCGCTGGAGCACGAGTGCGAGATCGTTATCAACACAGAGCAGCGGCTCATGCCAGGCGTGGTGCGCCAGCTGAGGGCATGTGGGGCAAAGGTCGCGCTCTGGTTCCCCGACCCGATGACAAACCTGGGGCGGCAACTGGGGCTGCTCGCTCCCTACGACGCGCTCTTCTTCAAGGAACCGCATCTCGTGGCCAGATTGCGGGCGCTCCTGGACCTGCCGGTGTGCTACCTGCCTGAGGCGTGCAACCCTCGGTGGCACCGACCGCTGGCCACTCCCGGCACGGAGCAGTACCTAGTCATCGCGGGGAACATGTACCCGAGCAGGATTCGGCTGCTGGAACGCCTGATGAGCAAAGGGATTCCGCTCAAGCTTTACGGCGCGGGCTTCCCACGATGGGTTGGTCACACCCCGCTGCGCGACGCGCATGCCGGGCGAGCCGTCTTCCAGGAAGACAAAGCACGGGTCTTCGGCTCCTCAGTCGCGGTGCTCAACACCTTTAACTTGGGCGAGATAAACGGAGTCAATGCTCGCCTGTTCGAAGCGGCGGGCAGCGGGGCGGCCATACTGACCGAGTTCCGCCCGGCACTGCCGGAGCTGTTCGCCATCGGCGACGAAGTGCTGGCCTTTCACGACTTCGATGAGCTGGTCGGCCAGGCAACGCGGCTGCTCTCGGAGAGCGGGCTGAGCGCCAAGCTGGGCGACGCCGCGGCCCGGCGTGCGCATGAGAGCCACACCTACGAAAAGCGTCTCACGGTCATCCTGGAAAAACTGTCCTGACCGGTGCGAGCCGGACAGAGAACGCCTAGGGAATATCATGACAATCAAGGAACTTGTGCGCCCGCTGCCAGGCGTCAGGCGAATTTCCCTGCTGCGCCAGCGGCTCGCCTTTCCCGGTTCGGCGCAGTATTGGGAGCAGAGTTACGCCCAAGGAGCGACGAGTGGAGGCGGGTCCTACGGCACCCTCGGCGAGGGCAAGAGCCGCTTCCTCAACGCCCTAGTCCGCGAGCGCGCCGTGCGCAGCGTGATCGAGTTCGGCTGCGGTGACGGGAACCAGCTTGCGATGGCGGAATATCCGAGTTATGTCGGGCTCGACGTGTCCAGGACCGCGATCGGGCTGTGCCAGCGGCGATTCGAGGACGACCCGGCCAAGAGCTTCTTCCTCTACGACGGGTCCTGCTTCACCGACCGCGCCGGAGTCTTCACCGCTGACCTGGCGCTGTCGCTTGACGTCGTTTACCACCTGACCGAAGACCAGGTATTCGAGACCTACCTGCGGCACCTGTTCGGGGCGGGCCAGCGGCTTGTCGTCATCTACTCCACGAACATGGAAGCCGGCGATACCGCCCCGCATGTCAGGCACCGGCGGTTTACTCCGTGGGTGGAGGCCAACTGCCCTGGGTGGACGGTTGCCGGGGTGACTCGCGGGCCGAACACCGAGGCCGCCGGGGCCGACTTCTTCGTGTACGAGCGGTCATGACAAGCCAGGCACTCCGGCGCCGTGACGAAGCCTCGGCAGACGCCATCCCGGGTGCTCACGGTCCGGTGCTGCTGCTCACCCCGTCCCGAGGACTGGGCGGCGGGATCGAGCGCTACGTGGAGACGGTGCAGTCGGCGTTCGACGCCTGGGGCGTGGCCCACCGACGGCTTGACCTTCTCCATCGCGGCCCCGGCAGCCATCGGGCACTCCTGCGCGAGGCGACGGTTGCGCTGGCCGAATCCGCCGAGGCGACGCAGGTGATCGTCGCGCACCGGGCCCTGCTCCCCGTGGCGGCGCTGCTAGCCCGGATCCGCCCGGTACGCGGTATCTCGGTGATCTGCCATGGCATCGACGTGTGGGGGAAGCGATCTAGCCTGCGCTGGCAGCTTGAGAGCAGGCTGATGCGCCGCCCCGGGGTGCGGATCGTCGCGGTGAGCAGCTTCACGGCCGGGTCGCTGTTTCCCGTCGGCCAGGCCGCCATCCTGCCGCCCGGCCTGTCGAGGAGCTGGTTCGAGGAACTGGTCAGTGCAGGCGCCGCCGGTCGCGGACCGCGCGCCAGCCTTGAGCTGATGACGGCGTTCCGGCTCGGCGCCTGGCGCGACAAGGGGCTTCCCCAGCTCACCGCCGCGGTCGCGGACCTCGGGCGAACGGATATCCGGCTGACCGTATGCGGCACTGGTGAGCCGCCGGCCGACCTGCTTGCCCATGTCAGCGCCGTTCCATGGTGCACCCTGCGCCCGAGGCTAACCGACCGTGAACTCGCCGCCGAGTTCGCCGGCACGGACCTGTTCGTCCTTGCGAGCCGCACCCGGCCGGGCCGGCGGGCGAGCGGAGAAGGGTTCGGCCTAGTGCTGCTTGAGGCGCAGGTGGCCGGCACCGCGGTTGTCGGTCCCGCGCACGGCGGTTCTCCCGACGCTTACCTGGACGGGGTCTCCGGCACGGCGCCAAGGGACGAGAGCGCGGCTGCACTGGCCCAGGTGCTTGACGGACTGCTGCGTCAGCCCGGCATGCTGAGTGAGATGGGCGAACGCGGAGCGCAGTGGGCGCGCGCCAGGTTTGCTCCGGACAAGTACGCCGCGCTAGTCATCGACCGATTGCTGTGACGCACATCTCCAGCGCCAGGGGAAAATCCTGATGCCACTTATTGCATCCAAGGAGCATCTGAACGTGATGAGCATCGACCGGCCACAGCCCTTGTCTGAGCTGCAGATAGGGCCGGCCGCGCCCCCGGTGCTGATCGTCGGGCTGTTCTTGGTCGCGGCGGCCGCCGCTCTAGCGGCGGTCGGTATATCGTCGACCGCCGTCAACGATCAGATCCTGTGGGGCGCCATAGCCCTTGCGGCGTTCTGCACAGGTCTGCTACTACTCATGTCGGCCCTTGGCGGATACGGGGGGCTTGGGCTTGGCACCTGGCGGATCGGCCCCTGGTCACTGGCGTGGGGCGCGCTAACGTTCGGCCTGGCCACGATCAGCCGGATGACCCCGCAGACCGGCTCGCCGGCCGAGATCTCGCCCGGCAGCGTCCCGCGTGCTCTCTGGCTGATCGCGGTAGCCATGGCACTGTTCACGATCGGCTACTGCGCGGGTCCCCGCCGCCTGGCAAGCTCACTCGCCAGGCGTGCTACGGAGAGTCTGACCAGTCGCTTCACCGACGACATCCGGGGGCCCGCCGTTCCCTGGATCCTGTTCGGCGCCGGAGTGGCCGGAGTGGCCGCGTCGGCACTCATGACCCACCGCCTCGGCTACGTTGGCTCGGTTGCCACGTCCGTGACTTCTGCGTCAGGCTACGCTCAGTACCTGGTGCTGCTCGGGGAGTGCCTGCCGCTGGCCGTCGCGGCCGCGTCGATGCGCGCTCACCGCACGCGGCGCCTCGGGGCATGGCTGACGCTCGCCGTCGTGTTCGTCGTGGCGATGATTGCCGGAGCCATCGCCGGCGGCAAGACCAGCTTCGTCGTCGCCGTCCTAGCCGTGGTCATCCCGCGTACTGTGATCCGCCGAAGATTCCCCGTTGGGCTGCTCCTGATCGCGATCGCCTTCTTCCTCCTCATAATCATTCCCTTCAACCAGGCCTACCGGACCTCGGCGCGCGGCGCGGTCACGCTGACCACGAGCGAAGCCGTGGCCGCCGCGCCCGCCATCGTCGGCCAGGTGCTTGCCAGCGACTTCTCGTCATCCGTCCTCGGGCAGTCGGCTGGCTATCTGGCGCAACGGATCAGGACCATCGACAGTCCGGCAATCATCATGCAGCGGACCCCGGGCCAGATCCCCTACAGTAATCCCGGTCAGCTTGCCGTCTCCCCGGTGCTTGACCTGATCCCGCGGATCTTGTGGCCCGGCAAGCCGATCCTGGACGTGGGGTACCAGATGAGCCAGGAGTACTACCAATTGCCGCCTCAGGTGTATACGTCATCGAACATCACCCCGGAAGGCGACCTGTATCGGCACGGAGGCTGGTTCGTGGTTGTCATCGGGATGTTCCTGATCGGCTGCGGTGCCCGGATTGTCGATGAGGTCACCGATCTGCGGCGTAGCATCCACGGCACGTTCCTGATCCTCCTGCTGTTCCCCGGCCTCGTGCTGGCCGGGTCGGACGTCGCCACGCTGGCGGCCGGCATCCCCGGGATGGTCCTGCTGTGGTTCGTGGTAGTAGCGCTGTCCTTTAGCCGGCGGACGGCCAGGGGCGCGGGCGCGCGAGTGCCAGGGCCGCCCGTTCATAGCCGCTCGCTGTCTCGGCCAGTGTGAACCTCGACAGCCTGCCGCGGACGTCTTCGCCGCGATCCCGTACATCGGAAGACACTCGCAGCAGAGCTTGGGCCAGCGCCGTGACGTCACCGACCGGGAAGACCTCGCCGACCCCCTCGACCAGGTCCGCCGCGCAGCCCACGGCATCACTGACCACGGGGACCAGGCCGCACGCCATGCCTTCGTTAACTACCAAGCCCCAGGCTTCACGGTGGCCGCTCGGCAGGGCGAGGATGTCACCGCAGCCGTACCACCCGGGGAGTTCGGCCTGGTTCACAAAACCAAGGCAGCGCACCGGGAGACAGCTCTCGTGCTCGCTCACTGCCGCGCGGAGCGGACCATCCCCCAGCACGAGCAGGTTAAGGTCCTCCTTGCACCGGCCCAGGGCGTGAACCAGGTCGAGCGGCCTTTTCTGCTGGGTGAGCTTCCCTGAGAAGATAACCGTCGGGCGCTCCGGGTCCAGTCCAAGCGCTGCCAGCCGCTCGGCCCGCGCGGGACGGGCCGCATCGGACATGGCTTGGAAGCGGTCGTTGTCTACGCTGTAGGGCGCCGGGAAGTGCGGTATCTGTCCGTACCTCTGGTAGAAGGCGGCATTGCGCTGCCCGATCGGCAGCGCGCCCGCTGCCGCCCGGACGGCGGCTCCCGCCACTAGATGCCGGGTCGTCCTGCGCCAGCCGCTAGCCGAGGACTCCGCATGCGAGTCGCCGCGGAGCAGAAAGGGAATGCCGAGCAGCCGGCACA
>JAWWPV010000629.1:0-3653 GCA_033854775.1 Trebonia sp. | reverse complement strand
CGAGGACCACCTCGTGCAGGTTGAGCGCGGCGACCACCGGCGACAGCACCTCGCCGAGCAGGGTACCGACGGCCGCCAGCGGACGCATCCCGCGCCGCAGCTGCGACGCGGCCAGGATGGTTTCCAGGCAGCCGGTCCGGCCGCAGGCGCAGGGCGCGCCCGCGGGGTCGACGACGACGTGGCCGATCTCGCCCGCGGCCCAGGTGTGCCCCTGGACGAGCGCGCCGCCGACGACAAGGCCGGCGCCGACGCCGGTCTCGATGCGCAGCAGCATCAGGTCCGCCGCGGTGGTGCCGCCGAAGGTGTACTCGGCGAGGACCGCCGTGTTGGCGTCGTTGGCGACGTAGACGGGCAGGTCGAGCCGGCGGCGGAGGATGCCGGTCAGGTCGACCCCGGCCCAGTGCAGGTTGTCCGCGACGAGCACAACGCCGCGCCCGTCAACGACGCCGGGGGTGCCGACGCCGACGCCGAGCACCGGCCCGTCGATGGCGGCGCGCAGCTGCTCGGCCAGGCCGACGGCGAGGCCGACCGCTGCCTCGCCGTCGGCACCGTCAAGTGTTACCTCCACGCGGGCCTTGACCTGGCCGGACAGGTTGACGACGGCTCCGGCCATCCGGTCGAGAGACGAGAGGTCCAGTGCCACGATGTGGGCGGCGTCGGGCAGCAGGCCGACCAGGGTCGGCGGCTTGCCGACCTTGCTCTCGGCCGGAGAGCCGAGTTCGCCGAGCAGGCCGTCGCTGATGAGCCCGCCCACCAGGTCGGAGACGGTCACCCGGGTGAGCCCGGTCGCCCGGGCGAGGTCGGCGCGGGAGGCGGGGCCTTCCGCGAACAGGTGCTGGAGGATGAGTGAACGGTGGTGGCGCCGGGTGTCCTCCGCGAGCAGCTTGCCGATGGGGCGCAGCGGGCGGGGACGGACTCCGCCAGTGTTCACTTAACCGCTCCCGCCGTCAGACCGCTCACGACACGCCGCTCGATCAAGGCGAACAGGATGATCACCGGCACGGTGGCGACCAGGCCAGCCGCGAAGAGGTGCCCCCAGTCGACGGAGTACTCCCCGATGTAGTTGTTGATCGCCACGGTCAGCGGCTGCTGCGACGGGGGCTGCCCGAGGCTGAGCGTGAGGGCGACCAGGAACTCGTTCCAGGCGGAGATGAAGGTGAAGATCAGGGCGGTCACGATGCCCGGCGCGGCCAGCGGCAGCGTGATCCGCCTCAGGGCGCCGACCCGCCCGAGGCCGTCGACCATCGCCGCCTCCTCGAGTTCGACGGGGATCGAGGAGAAGAAGGCGTTGAGTATCCAGACCGCGAAGGCGAGGTTGAAGCCGGCGTCGACGATGATCAGCGACAGCGTCGGTGGCAGGCCGAAGTTGATGAACTCGCGCTGGATGCCGACCAGCATGGCGGCCGGCTGGAACATCTGGGTCGCCAGCACGAGCAGCAGGAAGGGGGTGCGGCCGCGGAACCGGCGGCGCGCGGTGCAGTAGGCGGCGGGCAGGGCGACAAGCAGCACGATGACGGTGGCGCCCGCGGCGATCTCCAGGCTGGTGCCGATGCTCCCGCCGAGGCCGGTTGACCACAGGGTGGTGAAGTTCGAGAAGGTCCAGTGCTTCGGGAGGATCGTGGCCAGGCCGAGCTCGTTGTTCGGCCGCAGGGCCATGACGAGCATCTCAAGGTACGGCAGCAGGAAGATGACGGCGATGACGTAGGCCGCGACGGCGATGACCCAGGTGCGCAGCGGCCGCCGGCTCCCCCGCTCCGACCGGGCCGTGGCGCGCACGCGCGGTGCGGGCTTGGTCGTGGTGATCATCAGTCGACCTGCTCCTTCCAGCGGGTGGTGCTGAGGTAGACGAGGACGATGACGATGACCAGCAGGAAGTTGAAGACCGACATGGACGCCGCCTGGCCGACGTCGCTCTGCTTCAGGTCGATCATGTAGATGGTCGAGGTGGAGGTCTCGTAGCCGGGACCGCCGCGGGTCATCTCCCAGATGATCGGGAAGGAGTTGAAGACGTTGACGACGTTGATGAGCGTCGCGACCAGGATGGCCGGCCGCAGCAGCGGCAGCGTGACCCCCAGGTAGGACCGCCAGGAGGTCGCGCCGTCGATCGAGGCCGCCTCGTACACGTCGCCGGGTATGCCCTGCAGGCCGGACAGGATGGCGTAGGTGGTGAACGGCAGCGAGACGAAGATCGCGACGGCCATCATCCAGGCCAGCGCGCTGGTCGGGTTGCCGAGCCAGTCCGCCTGGTTGGAGCCGAGCTGCTTGACCACGCCGATGTGGTGCAGGATCACGTTGATGACGCCGACGTTCGGGTCGAGCGCCCACTTGAAGATCAGCGCGGTCATCATGACCGAGGCGGCCCACGGGATGATGAGCGCCCACCGGGCCACCTGACGGCCGGGGAACTTCTGGTGGAAGAGCTGGGCCAGGCCGAGCGAGACGAGCACGGTCACGGCCACGACGACCACGACCCAGACCACGGTACGCAGCAGGACGGAGACGAAGTCGGGCTCGTGGAAGAGGTTGTCGTAGTTGGTGGTGCCGTTGTAGCCGGCGACGAAGCCTTCGCCGCCGATCTGCTGGAACGACGACTGCACCATGACCACGACCGGCCAGAGCACGACCACGCCGATGAGCGCGATCGCGGGGCCGAGCCACAGCAACGGCACCAGGCGGCGGATGGCGGGCATCGAAATCATCCTCTTGGGGTAGGGCCGCGCGGGACCCGGCGGGGGGGACGCCGGGTCCCGCACGGCATCGGTCAGCTGAGCTATCTCAGCTGGCCGACGTGGTGGCGATTTGCTGCAGCTGCGACAGTTCCGTCGACGGGCTGCCGGTGACCGCGAGCCCGATCGTCTGCTGCACCTTGGCCTTCACGTTCGCCCAGGAGGTGTCGCTCGGGTACTGCACCGAGTTGGGCAGCGCGGTGAGGAACGGCGCGAAGACCGGGTCGGAGGTCAGTGCCTTCGCCGCGGTGGTCGTCGCGGGGAGCAGGTCGTACTCCTTGTCGAAGGCGAGCTGGTACGTGTCCTGGTAGGCGAAGTCGAGGAACTCTTTGATCTGCGCCTGGTGGCCGTTCGGCTTGAATGCCGCGACGTTGTCGCAGACGCCGAGGGTGGTGGTCAGCGGGGCGGTCTTGCCCGCGATCGGCACCGAGGTCCAGTCGGAAGCCTGCAGGACGCCGGCCGACTGGATGATCGGGATGAGCGCCGGCGAGCCGTTGATCATGCCGATCTTGCCCTGCGCGAACTCCTGCCACAGGTCGGTGCGGTTGACCGTGCCCGGGTTGGGCTCGGTGTCGCCCGCGGAGACCAGGCCCTTCAGGAAGGTGAAGGCCGCGACGTTGGGCGCGCTGTTGATGGTGTACTTGCCGGTGGTCTGGTAACCGCCGCCGTCGCCGAGCATCCACAGCAGCGACTCGGCCTGGGCCTCCTCTGAGCCAAGCGGGAGGCCGAAGCCGATCTTGCCCATCTTTGTGATCTTGGCGGCGTCGGCCTGCACGTCAGCCCAGGTCTGCGGGGCGGAAGCGATGCCTGCCTGCGTGAACAACTTCTTGTTGTAGCAGCGCGTGCGGCTCGACGTGGTGAACGGCATGCCGTACTGGGTGCCGTTGTAGGTGCCCTGCGCCTTGAACGCGGGCAGCAGGTTGCCCG
>JAWWPV010000628.1:0-4975 GCA_033854775.1 Trebonia sp. | reverse complement strand
CGGAAACATCGATGTACAGAGGCCCTCGTTGTTCGGCAGCGAGCATGGTGAGCAAGCCGGGAAGATCAGTGAGGAGCTGATGCCAGCGGTGACGCGCCGACGCGCCTGCGGACCGGGCTGCTGGGCTTCCTCGACGCGTCGCTCACCCCGGAGGTCGAGTGCATCATATTTATCGACGGGCCGGCGGTCTTTGGCTGGCAGGAATGGCGGGCGACTGAGGAGCGGTACGGACCCGGCGTGATCCACGCGCTCCTGGAACTCGCCATCACCGAAGGGAACCTGCCCGACATCCCCTCGACGTACTCGCGCAACGTGCTCCTTGCCGTCATCGACGAGGCAGCCCTGTTCATCGCCAGCGCCGACAACCCACCCGCGGCCAGGCACCCAGGCCGTCACCGCCGGCGATCGTCTGCTGGCAGGCCTGAAGACAACGTCGTAGCGGGTGTTCAGGCTGGTCCGCGCAAACTCATCTCGGATATCGTTTGTCCGACTCTAGGCACCGGCCCGGACACAGTCACCGGCCCGACCTGGCACCACGGAGGACCCGGCACGTCAGCAGGTAGACGATCTTGAGCAGCACCAGGCCAGCCAACCATCACCGCGACCAGCCTGCTGACGATCGGGCAGGTCAGCCCCTCGGTCGAGTATTCGAGCGGCACAGGGTGCGGCCGGGTGACGGATCTTCGCTCGTGCGCGTCGAGAGCACCGCGGTCGAGCATGGTTCCCCGTGGGAGCCTGGGCGGCCGGCAACCTGCCTGCCTAGCCACGGTTCCTGCGGGCAACGGCGTGGTGCGGCGGGCCTGGCCCGGGCTAGCCCGCTGGCCGGCGGTAGACGCCGTGCCAGCGGATGAGGGCGAGTTCTCGCGCCATCGCGGCGTCAAGGCTCTCCTCGCCGCTCGCGACATGGCGGGCAATCACCTGGTTCCCGTCCCAGGTCATCACCCGGGCAGCGATAACCGGGTCGATGTCCGCGGCCGTGCGGCCGGCGTCCTGCTCTGCCCGGATCAGCTCGGCTGTCCGGTCGGTGAACCGGTCGAGCTCGGAGTTCCAGAAGCCGGCGACAGCGGGGTCGTAGGCGGCGACCTCGGTGATGGCGCCCAGGAGGTCGGCGTGCCGGCGGTAGAACGCGATAATCGCGCGGAACACCGCCGCCAGCCCGTCCGGGCCGCCGCCCGGTCCGGCCGGATGCCAGTCCTGTGCCAGGTCGAGGACCTGTTGCTTGAGGGTCCCGGCCAGGCGGATGAGCAGGTCGGTCTTGTCACGGAAGCAGACGTAGAACGACGACCTGGACACTCCCGCTGCCGCGGCGATCCGCTGGACGCCCAGGTCGGTGAAGCTGCTGCCGTCTCGCAGCAGCTGCTCCGTCGCCGCCAGGATCTGGCCCTCGACCACGGAACGCCGGTCGGAGTCGGGGGCGCGTCGTCTCGTGGTGGAAGTCATGTCGGTATCCCATCGTAGGCCGTGGCGGCAGGTTCAGCGAGGCTGGTAGACGAACGCCGACGCGGTGTTCTCCGCCAGGCCCCACGGGCCGCCCTCGATGCCGAGCCCGCTCCACTTGCTGCCGGCGAACGGGTTCTGCGGTGCCAGCACCTTGTGCGTGTTGATCCAGGTCGTCCCGGCCTCGAGTGCCCGGGCGACCGGGACGGCGCGCTCGGGATCCGCGGTCCATACCGACGCCCCCAGCCCGAACCGGGTTGCGTTCGCGCGCTGAACGGCATCCTCGACGCTGCGGAAGCCCATCACGGGCAGCGCCGGCCCGAACTGCTCCTCATCGACTATGCGGACCCCGTCGTCGACACCGGTGACGATGGTCAGGTCGTGGAAGAAGCCCGGGCCCGCGATGACATGGCCGCCCGTCACCACGGTGCCCCCCGAGGCCACCGCGTCCGCCACCAGCCCGGCGACCCGCTCACGCTGGGGCGCGTTGTTCAGCGGGCCGAACTCGGTGCCGGAGGCGGCGCCGTCGCCGATCCTCGCGCTGCGGGCACGCTCGGCCAGGGCCTCGACCAGGGCCGGGAGGACGGACTCGGCCGCGTAGACCCGCTTGGGCGCCACGCAGACCTGGCCGGTGTTGGAGAACGCCGAGGAGAACAGCCCGTCCGCGGTGAAGGCCGGGTCCGCGTCCGCGAACACGATGGCGGCGTCGTTGCCGCCAAGCTCAAGGGTCAGCCGCTTGAGGTCGCTGGCTGCCGCCGCGGCGATCTTCTTGCCGGTGGCGATGGACCCGGTGAAGCTGATCTTGCGGATAAGCGCGTGGGTGGTCAGCAGCGGGCCGAGGTCGTCCCCGCCACTGATGACGTTCAGGACCCCGGCCGGCAGGATCTCGCTCAGCAGCTGGCCCACCATCAGGGTTGACAGCGGCGTGTAGGGCGACGGCTTGAGCACTACCGTGTTGCCCGCGCGCAGCGCCGTCGCGACCTTGGCGACGCCGATGTAAATGGGAGCGTTCCACGGGGTGATGGCGGCGACTGGCCCTATCGGCCGGCGAGCAGCCTCTGAGAGGGCGCGCTCGTCGTCCTGCACGATCACGCGCGGCAGCTCAAGGCCCGCGTAGTAGCGGAACCAGGCCGCGGCGCCGAGGAACTCCCTGCGTGACTCGCTGAGGATCTTGCCCTGCTCCGCGGTCAGGACCGGGGCGATCTCGCCGGCCGCGGCCAGCAGCGCGTCCGCGCACCTGCCCAGTGCCGCCCGGCGCGCGTCCTCATCAAGCCGCCACGTGCGGAAGGCCCGTTCCGCCGCGTTGACCGCGGCATCCAGCTGACCTGGCGAGGCGACCGGGGCGCAGGCGAAGACCTCGCCGGTCGCCGGGTTGACCACGTCCATTGCGGACGCGCCGGCGACGGCTTCGCCGCCGATAGTCAGGGCCGCGGAGACTCTCGTGTCCTCCGATGACGCGGTGCTGGGCATGGCTGCTCCTCTGGTTTCGTGGCGCCTGGTCCGGCGCCTCTGCCAGAAATCATAACACAGTGTCGGACACTATGTCAGACACAGTGTCCGACATAGTGTCGCCGTCAGCTGAGCGCGCGGCCCATCTCCACGATCGCCGCCGCCGGTCACGCCTCGCTTCCCGCAGAACCAGGCCGCCTAGCCGTGGAGAAACGATGACTTGCGCAAGCGCCTGCTGGCTATAGAGGTGCTTCTTGAGGTCCCCGAGGACACGGGGCTGGGCGGGTCTACCGGCGAGTGGCGCGTTCGGGCCCAACTGGCGGGAGCCAGTCACGCGACCTAGTCACGTCCCTGGAGGTCGACGCCGGCCTGTCCGCCCGCGCCGCCGACACGCTCCGCGCGACGGGGTACAAGCCGCATCTGGTCGTGGGGGACGGCTTGGCCGGGTATGCGGACCGTGCCCCGTACGACCGGATCATCGCTACCTGCTCGGTCCGCCACATTCCCTGGGCATGGTTGGACCAGGCCGCACCTGGTGCTCGCATCGTGGCTACGCTGTCCGGCTGGATGAATGGGTCCGGGCTGGCCGCCCTCACCGTCGCCGACGACGGCACCGCGAACGGCCGGTTTCTGCCTGGCATGGTGTCGTTCATGAGCGCCCGCGCCCGCGCCGCACCGCCGTTCGACCCCATGCTGCCGAACCGCGACGGCGATGTCCGCGCGGCCCGCTATCGGGCCGGCATACTCGACGACTGGACCGCCGACTTCCTCGCCCAGCTCGCCGCCCCCACTGTCAGTAGCGTCGAGGTCAGCTACGACGGAGCTCGATTCGACACCCTGCTGACCGAGCAGGCGACCGGGCCCTACGCATGGCTCACCGGCGACGACGGCGGGACGGTTATCCAGCAAGGGCCGACCCGGATCTGGGACCGGGTCGAAGAGACCCTGGCGACCTGGGACGACGCGGGCCGCCCGGCTCAGGAGCAGCTCACCATCGAGATCACCCCGGACGCCCAGACCGTGGTGCTCGACTGCGCCGGGATACGCAGGTCTTGGCCACTGCCTGCCTGAGATTCGTGAGCTGGCAGGGTTAGCGGGCGAATTCTGTGGCGCGGGACTCGCGGACGACCGTGACACGGATCTGGCCGGGGTAGGTGAGTTCCTCCTCTACCTGCTTGGCGATGTCGCGGGCGATGACCTGGGCCTGGATGTCGTCGACCTGCTCCGGCTTGACCATCACGCGGACCTCGCGGCCGGCCTGCATGGCGAAGACCTTCTCGACGCCTTCCTTCTCCGCGGCGATCTGCTCAAGGCGCTCAAGGCGCCGGACGTACATCTCCAGGGACTCGCGCCTCGCGCCTGGGCGGCCGCCGCTGATCGCGTCCGCCGCCTGGGTAAGCACGGCCTCGACGGTGCGGATCTCGACCTCGTTGTGGTGTGCCTCGATCGCGTGCACGATGTCGTCGGACTCGCCGTACTTGCGGGCGATCTCCGCGCCGATCAGCGCGTGGCTGCCCTCGACCTCGTGGGTGAGCGCCTTGCCGATGTCGTGCAGGACCGTGCAGCGCCTGAGCAGCACCGGGTCGAGGCCAAGTTCGCTGGCCATCATGCCAGCGATGTGCGCGGACTCGATGAGGTGAATGAGCACGTTCTGCCCGTAGGACGTGCGGTAGCGCAGCCGCCCGAGGAGGTTGACCAGCTCGGGGTGCATGTCGGTGATGCCGAGCCCGGTGACCGCGTCCTCGCCCGCCCGGCGGCAGATCAGCTCGATCTCGGCCTTGCCGCGCTCGTAGGCCTCCTCGATGCGCTGCGGGTGGATCCGGCCGTCGCTGACCAGCCGCTCAAGGGTGAGGCGGCCGATCTCCCTGCGCACCGGGTCGAAGCACGACAGGAGCACCGCCTCTGGCGTGTCGTCGATGATCAGGTTGACGCCGGTCACCGACTCGAAGGCCCGGATGTTGCGGCCCTCGCGGCCGATGATCCTGCCCTTCATCTCGTCGCCGGGCAGGTGCATGACCGAGACGACGGACTCGCTCGTCTGCTCGACCGCGACCCGCTGGATGGCGAGCGTCACGATCTTGCGGGCCCG
>JAWWPV010000627.1:0-7831 GCA_033854775.1 Trebonia sp. | reverse complement strand
CGAAAGCACCCCGCCCGCCCGCACGTCGTCGAGCGCCCCCGCGAGCGCGGGCACGCCGGCCGCCCGGCAGGCACTCGCCATCGCCTCGGCCGTTCCGAGCACGGCGGCCTGCCCGCCGACGGCCGCTGGGTCAGGCAGCCTGACCACGACGGCTACTAGGTCGCGCCCGGTCACCTCCACGCCCATCGCCCGCGCCCGGGCCGGGGCCTCGGAACCCGGGAAACCAGAGCCTTCGATCCGCGCGCTGATCAGCGTCCGGTGCGCCTGCCGTTCCAGCGACTCGGCCTGGGACGTGAGCAGGTGGCCGAGCGCGAGCGTGGCGGCGGCCCGCGACAGGAGCAGCTCGTCGATGATCCGCGCGTGCACCGCCTCGGTGATCTCGATGAACGCCACCTCGCGGCGCAGCTCGACCAGCGGCACCGACCGCGCTTCCGCGGCGGCCACGAGCGCGTCCGGCAGCGCGTCCGTATACCGGCGGCCGAGTTCCACGGCCAGGCCAGCCACGCCGACGTGAGCCAGCGAGGCGACATAGCCGGCGAGCTCGGAAGGCGAGTCAGGCAGCGCGATCCCGGTGGAAAGCACCAGCTCGCCGCCGCGCAGCAGCCGCCCCACATCGGTCAGCTCGAGCGCGTGCACCCAGCGGACGGGCACGTCGAGCCGCCCGGACCCCGCCACCACCTGCGGCGAGCCCCGGCGGACGACATCGAGGTCAAGAACCTCACGCAAGGTAAGCGGCATCGCTTTGTGACCTTACAACATGTAAGGAATCTTCGGGGATTTGTGGCAGCCTGTCACTAGGCTGCCGAGTCAACCGCGGGCAGACTGAGACCATGTCTGATCTCTACGCCCGCCACCGCGCGGTCATCCCTAACTGGGTCGGCGTCAACTACAGCGAGCCGATCGAGATCGTCAGCGGCAAGGGCTGCCGCGTGAACGACAGCCAGGGCAACAGCTACCTCGACTTCTTCGCCGGCATCCTCACGAACATGCTCGGCTACGACGTGGCCGAGGTGCGCGAGGCGGTCGAGCGGCAGATGGCGTCGGGGATCTACCACACCTCCACGCTCTACCTGATCCGCAGCCAGGTCGAGCTCGCCGAGAAGATCACCAGGATCTCCGGCATCCCGGACGCCAAGGTGTTCTTCACCAACTCCGGCTCCGAGGCCAACGAGGCCGCCCTGGCGGCAGCGCTGACCCACCGCAAGGCCAATCAGGTCCTCGCGATGCGCAACTCCTACCACGGGCGCACCTTCGGCACCGTCGCCATCACGGGAAACGCTAACTGGAAGGCGACAAGCAACGATCCGTTCGGCACCCACTACCTGCACGGCACCGACCGGCAGCTACCCGGCTACCGCAACCTCAGCGACGCCGAGTACGTCGACGCCTGCGTCGCCGACCTCCGCGCGCTGCTGACCGCGGCGATCAATCCCAACGACGTCGGCGCGCTCATCGCCGAGCCGATCCAGGGCGTCGGCGGGTTCACGATGGCGCCAGCGGGCCTGCTGGCGGCCTACAAGGAAGTACTCGACGAGCACGGCATCCTCTTCATCTCCGACGAGGTGCAGACCGGCTGGGGCCGCACCGGCGAGACCTTCTGGGGCATCCAGGCCTACGGCATCACCCCGGACTTCATGACGTTCGCCAAGGGCCTCGGCAACGGCTTCGCGATCGGCGGCGTCGTTGGCCGCGGCGACCTCCTCGACGGCATCCGCGGCAACGGCATCTCCACCTTCGGCGGCAACCCGATCGCCACTACCGCCGGCAACGCCACCCTCGACTACGTGCTCTCCCACGACCTGCAGAAGAACGCCGCCGCCTGCGGCACGATCATCATCGACGGGCTCAAGGCCGCGGCCAGCGACCTCAAGACCGTCGCCGACGTCCGCGGCAAGGGCCTCATGTTCGCGGTCGACCTCGCCGACCCCGCTACCGGCAACCCGTCGCCGGCCCTCGCCGGCCAGGCCCTCGAGGCCACCCGCGAGCGGGGCCTGCTCGTCGGCAAGGGCGGCCTCTACGGCGCGACCCTGCGCATGGCGCCGCCGCTCACGCTCACCGGGGCGGAGGCACGGGAAGGGCTCGGCCTGCTCATCGACGCCCTGGCGGCCGTGGACGCGCAGGCGGTCGGCTAACCATGGCCAAGCACGTCACGCACTGGATCGGCGGCAAGCCCTGGACGGCCACCTCTCTGACGGGCCCCTCTCTGACCGGCACGGGGCAGCGCCAGGGCGAGGTCTTCGACCCCGCCCTCGGCACCGTCACCGCACACGTCGACTTCGCCTCCGAGGCTGACGTCGACACGGCCGTCGACGCGGCGAGCGCCGCCTGGCGCTCCTGGCGCTCGTCAACCCTGTCCCGCAGGGCTCGCGTCCTGTTTGACTTCCGCACCGCGCTGCTGCGCCGCCGCGAAGAACTCGCGGCCATCGTCACGTCCGAGCACGGCAAGGTCCTCAGCGACGCCGATGGCGAGATCGCTCGTGGTCTCGAGGTCGTTGAGTTCGCCTGCGGTATTCCCACCTTGCTTAAAGGCGGGTTCTCCGAGTCGGTCTCGACGCAGATTGACGTCACGTCGATCCGCCAGTCCGTCGGTGTATGCGCCCTGATCACGCCGTTCAACTTCCCCGTCATGGTGCCGCTGTGGTTCGCCCCCATCGCGATCGCCTGCGGTAACGCGGTCGTACTCAAGCCGAGCGAGAAAGACCCGTCAGCGGCGGTGCTCCTCGCCGAGTGCTGGGCCGAGGCCGGGCTGCCGGACGGGGTCTTCAACGTGATCCACGGCGACGCTGCCGCGGTCAACCGGCTGCTGACCCATCCGGACGTACGCGCGGTCAGCTTCGTCGGCTCCACCCCCGTTGCCCGCCACGTGTACGAGACCGGCACCAGCCACGGCAAGCGGGTCCAGGCCCTCGGCGGGGCCAAGAACCACATGGTCGTCCTGCCCGACGCCGACCTCGACGCCGCCGCCGACGCGGCAGTGTCAGCTGGCTTCGGATCGGCGGGGGAGCGGTGCATGGCCGTCTCGGTCGTCGTCGCCGTGGACCCGATCGGCGATGACCTGGTCGCGCGGATCACCCAGCGCATGGCCCAGCTGCGCACCGGCGACGGCCGGCGCGGCTGTGACATGGGCCCGCTGGTCACCGCTGCTCACCGGGACAAGGTAACCGCCTACATTGACGCCGGCGTCCAGGCAGGCGCCAAGCTAGTGGTCGACGGGCGTGGCCCCAACGTGGACGCCGGTGTTGACGGGAACCGTGGCGACGGGTTCTGGCTCGGGCCAACGCTCTTCGACAACGTGCCGCCCGAGGCGTCGATCTACACCGACGAGATCTTCGGGCCGGTCCTCAGCGTGCTGCGGGCACCGACGTTCGACCAGGCCCTCGACCTGGTTAACGCCAGCCCCTACGGGAACGGAACCGCGATATTTACCACCGACGGGTCGCTTGCCCGGCGCTACCAGAGCGAGGTCGAGGTCGGGATGGTCGGCATCAACGTCCCCATCCCGGTTCCCGCTGCCGCGTATTCCTTCGGCGGCTGGAAGTCCTCCCTGTTCGGCGACACCCACGCATACGGTCCCGACGGGGTGCACTTCTTCACCCGGTCCAAGGTCGTGACGAGCAAGTGGCCGCGGACCGCGGCACCGAGTGCTCAGCTGGACCTGAACTTCCCCGGAAACCGGTGAGGCCGCGCAGATCAACACCAGGATCATCCCGAACGTGTTCGCGCTTCGAGTGGCCCCGCATCATTCTTGTTCGTGCGTGGGGGGCGGGGGCTAGATCCCGAGGAACCGCTTCAGCGCGCGCCGTGAGGCCGGCAGCCTGCGGCCGGCGTCGAATTCCAGTACCGAGATCTCCCGGGTCATCGCTGCCAGCAGTTGCGCTGCCGCCTCGGAGTCGTCCCAGCCCATGGCCTCCACGTCGGCCAGACCTGCTGCTGCGAGGCGCTCCCGGCGCGCTTCCATCGAGCCCTGCATGGCCGGGTCCGAGCGGGTCTCGAGCGACAGTGCCTTGACGCCCCTGTTCGCGAGCGAGACGTCGAGGTAGGCCTCCAAGCCGCGGTAGAGACGCTCGGCGCCTGGCGGCAGTCCCGCGATCGCCCCGGCGACCGCGGCCTCGACCCGGGCGTGGAAGCGCGCGTGCATGGCGTCGACAAACGCCGCGCGGTCCTTGAAATGGACGTAGAAGGTCCCCTTGGCGACCCCTGCCCGGGCGACCACCATGTTCACGCTGACGCCGGCGAGGCCGTGCTCCTCCGCCAGTGCCGCGCCGGCGTCGAGCAGGGCCTCGCGTGTCTGCAGCGCGCCGGCTGCCCTGGTTCCGTCTGCCATCGCGCGGAGTATACGCCCGCCGCTACCGGAGAGCAGAATACAGTGACCGACCGGTCAGTCATTGTGTTAGGCTCAGCCCATGACTCTCGCGAACTCCGCGTTCGACGGCGGCGGCAGGACGAACCGCCCCCAGAACGGCACGCCCGCCACGAAGGAGCAGCAGCAGTGAAGGCCGCAGTAATCGACGCGCTCGGCACCGCGCCGCGCGTGACCGCCCGTCCCGACCCGTCCCCAGCCAACGGCGACCAGGTACTTGTCAAGGTTGAAGCGACAGCCCTGAACGTGATCGACCTGCACGTCGCGGCGGGGAACCATCGCGCTGGGCCACCACAGCTCCCGTACGTTCCCGGCCTTGAGTCGGTCGGGACGATAGCGGCCGGACCTGATCAGGGCCTTCGAGTGCGCGTCGTGGCCCCCGCCGGCCTAGTGCCGGGCGTCAACGGGGGGCTGGCTGAGCTCCTGCTGGCCAGCCGCGCGACGTGCATCCCAGTCACGGACGGGCTGGACAGCGTCGTCGCGGCGGCGATTGGCGCCGTCGGCACCAGCGCGGACCTGGCGCTTCGCAAAGCGGGACTCCGGGCGGGCGAAAGCGTCCTGGTTCTGGGAGCGACGGGTCCCCTGGGCACAGCCATTCTCCAGCTTGCGCGGCTAGCTGGCGCCAAGCGCGTCATCGCAGCCGGCCGCAATCCCGAGCGCCTTGCCCAAGTCCCCGATGCAGACGGCGTGGCGGTGCTTGGCGAGGAGCCGCTGTCTGAGCAGCTGGCCTCACTCGGGGGCCCCGTGGACCTGGTCGCCGACCCAGTATGGGGTCCCTGGGCAGAGCCGGCATTGGCCTGCCTGAAGCCAGGCGGGCGCTACCTGAACGTCGGCGCAGCGGCCGGCGACGGGGCCCCATTCCATGTCGAGTTGCTCCGCGCCGGGCAGCGAACGCTCATCGGCTTCAGCGGAACGGCAGTGAACCCGGCCGACAGCATCGCCAGTTACCACCACGTCGCGGCTCTCGCCGCGGATGGCTCGTTCGCGCTGCCGACGGCCACGTATTCGCTGGACGAAGCCGCGCAGGCATGGGAGGCACAGGCGTCCTCACCCGGCAAGAAGATCGTCGTGATCCCCTGACTCGCCGCACAGCGGGACCCGGCGCAGGCGGGGCTGAGGCGCCGCCTGCGCCTGGAGCCAAGGACAGAACACCGGACGGACAGTGGCGCCGTCGACGTCGGCAAGTCTCAGTCAAGTCTTGACATTTGAGATTGCAGGAATTTGGTTGAGCTTGTCACGCTTTATTGCCTCGTGCGATGCGGGTGAGCCCGAATGAACGAAGGTGTTTTCCGGCGTTTCCGCAGGGTCGCCGCCGGCGCGGCCACCTTGCTCCTTGTCTCCCTGGGAGTTCCGCAGCTAGCCCAGCCGGCTAGCGCGGCGGCTAGCCTGCCGGCTCCCGCCGCGCCGGCTGCCGCAGCATCCGCCAGTGCCAGTGCCAGCGCCAGGACAGCGGCGAGGCCGTCCGGCACCGACGCGTCCTGCCCGGCCGCCACCCCCGGTGCCGCGGACGACGCCACGGTCGGCGCACCCACGCTGGCCCGGGCGATACCGGGCAGTGCGTCCGCGACCGTCGTGTGGTGCCCGCCGAGGACCGGCGCGAGCCAGGTCATCAGCTACACCGTGACGGCTTCGCCGGGCGGCCAGCAGGTCACGGCGGACATGCCGAACGACTGGGCGATCATCGACGGGCTGACTGACGGTACCCCTTACACGTTCACGGTCACCGCGAACACGAAGGCCGGCAGTGGCGCGCAGGCCGACACCACGAGCGCGGCGACGCCGGAACCGGTCCCCGGGCCGAAGGACATACTGAAGGCCGCGCCCCAGACTGTCAGCTACGACCAATACTCCATGCTGATCGGCGGCAAGCGCGTGTACGTCACGGCCGGCGAGTTCGACCCGTGGCGCACCCCGAGCCCGAGTCTGTGGCTCGATGACCTGCAGAAGATGAAGGCTGACGGCTACAACGCCGTCACCGTCTACTTCGACTGGGACTACAACTCGCCCGCTCCCGGCGCCTACGACTTCAGCGGAGTGCGAGACTACAACGAGTTCCTCAACATGGCACAGGAAGCCGGGCTGTACGTGATCGCCCGCCCGGGCCCGTACATCAACGCGGAGACCGACGGCGGCGGCATCCCGTCGTGGGTCCTCACCTCGCAAAACGGCTACCGCAGCGACGTACAGCCGTACCTGTCCGCCGCACTGCAGTGGCTGTCGCAGATCGACCCGATCATCGCCGCGCATCAGGTTACCAAGGGCGGCGACGTCATCGCCTACCAGGTGGAGAACGAGTACGCCGCTCAGGGCAAGTCCGCCGACCAGTACATGGCCGACCTCGAGCAGCAGGCCACGTCCGACGGTATTGACGTGCCATTCACGTTCAACCAGTGCTGCGGTGCGCAGACATACACCTCCGGGCTTGGCGCGGTGAACGTCAGCGGCACCGACAACTACCCGCTGGGGTTCGACTGCGCGAACCCGGAGAACTTCGGCCAGCCGCAGTCCGGCTACCCGTCCTACCCGGGCGAGCCCGTCTACCTGCCCGAGTACCAGGGTGGTTCGTTCGACGGCTGGGGCGGCGCCGGCTACGACGACTGCTATGACATGACCGGCCCGGACTTCGAGAACGTCTACTACAAGGACAACATCATCCAGGGCTCGACCATGCAGAGCTACTACATGGGCGTCGGCGGCACGAACTGGGGCTGGCTGCCCGCGCCCCAGGTTTACACCTCATACGACTACGGGGCGGCGATCCGCGAGACCGGGGAGATCGGAACCCCGACTGACCCCAATGACATCGCGGGCTCCAAATACGGCGAGAACAAGCTCATCAACGACCTCGAGACCTCGGTTGCCCCGCTGACGCAGACGGTGCCGGCGCAGGCGCCGACAGCGGACGACCCGGCCGTCACCACGCTCGACCGGGTCAACCCCAGCAGCGGCACGCAGTTCGTCTACGTCCGCCAGTCCGACGCCACGTCGACGGCCACCGCCAGCACCCACATCGCCCTCAGCCTGACCCCCGCCACCAGCTTCACTTACGACGACGCGTCAAGTGCCCTGACCTACACCGGAACCTGGACGCACGCGAACACCGGCAACAGCAACTACACCGCCGGCGACTACGACAGCACCGAGTCGTGGAGCCAGCAGGCCGGCGCCACCATGTCCGTCACGTTCACCGGGACGGCCGTGCAGTGGATCGGGCCCAAGAACACCAATGGCGGCATCGCCGACGTGTCCATCGACGGCACTCAGGTTGCGACCGTCGATACCTACGACTCCGTCGGCAAGGAGTTCCAGCAGATCCTGTACAGCACGAGCTCCCCAACCGCAGCCGACGTCCAGCAGCGTCATGCCGGGCCGCATGTCCAGCTGGTCCAGTTTCAGGTCGACTTTGGCGATCTGGGCTTGCTCGAGTGTGAGGTCGGACGTCTCGAAGTAGGAGCAGCTGTAGATCCGAGT
>JAWWPV010000626.1:0-4065 GCA_033854775.1 Trebonia sp. | reverse complement strand
CTGCTGTCCCCTGCGGCCCTCGCGCGGATCGACGAGATCGCCGCGAGCGGCCGGTACATCCCTGACTTCCTGTCACTGAAGGCCGCGGTCGATAACTCCGTCAAGGACCAGACGCTGAACACGCCCGCCGTGTCGACGCTCGTGCTCCTGGCCACCCAGATCGACTGGCTGCTCGAACGAGGCGGCCTCGCGTGGTCACAGGCGCGCACCACTCGTTCGGCGGAAATCCTTTATTCCTGGGCCGAGCAGTCACCGTTCGCGACGCCGTTCGTGTCCGAGCCCGCGATGCGGTCTCCCGTGGTTGGCACGATCGACTTCACCGACGCGGTGAGCGCCAAGGCCGTGGCCGCCGTGCTGCGGGAGAACGGGATCGTGGACACCGAGCCGTACCGCAAGCTCGGCCGCAACCAGTTGCGAATCGGGCTGTTCCCCGCGGTCGAGCCCGACGACGTGGCCGCGCTGACCGCGTGCATCGACTACGTGGCGCAGCGGCTCGCCTTAGTGAACGACCGAGCCGATCAGCACCACGAGCACGAGCAGCCCGAGCACGGTCGGCAGCAGCCAGCGGGGCACCTTGTTCACGGCTTCAGCGTACAGGGGGGTGCGTGATGCGGCTTTTCGTCGGCCTGGCGCCGCCTGCGGCGGTCCTCGACGACCTGGACGCGGTGTGCGCGCCGCTGCGGCAGGGGCGCGGGGACCTGCGCTGGACCAGCCGTGAGCTATGGCACATCACGGTCGCCTTCCTCGGCGAGGTGGGCGAGGAGAGCCTGGACAGGCTGCTGCCGCGGCTTGAGCGCGCGGCACGGCGGCACCTCGTGTTCGGCCTCAGCCTGGCGGGCGGGGGCGCCTTCCCGAGCCCGGCGCGGGCCAACGTGCTGTGGAGCGGGCTGTCCGGTGACCGCAAGGCCCTGGGGGAGCTGGCGATGTCGGTGAGCGCGGGCGCACGGCGGGCCGGGGCGCCGCCGCCGGGCGAGGGCCGCCGCTACCGGCCGCACGTCACCCTCGCCCGGTGCCGGATGCCCGCGGACGTGGGCTCGATCGTGGACGACTTGTCCGGGTATCAGGGGCCTGCCTGGGCCGCCGAGGAGATCTACCTCATCCGCAGCACGCTTGGCGGGCAGCCGCGCTACGAGACGCTGGGGACGTGGAAGCTTAGGACTGGCTTATTTTCTCGAGGATCGGGGCGGCGGCGGCGAGGATCTGTCGTTCATCGGGGGTGAGCTCCTGTAGGCGCTGCGCCAGCCAGGCCTCGCGGCGGCGGCGGACCCGCTGTACCACGTCCCTGCCAACGTCGGTCACCGTGAGGACGACCTGCCTGCGGTCGGTGGGGTGCGGCTCGCGCCTGACCAGGCCGCGCTCCTCAAGCACCGCGATCACCCGCGTCATGGACGGCGGCTGAACCTTCTCGTGCTCGGCGAGCTCGCCCGGGCTCATGGAGTCGTGGCGCGCGAGCGCCGCGAGCGCCGCGAGCTGAATGTCGGAGAGGACGGTCTCTGTCCCGCCAAGTCCGAGGCGCTCCACGCGGAGACGCCGCGCGAGCCTGCTGATCGAAATCCGCATGGCGGTGGCCAGCGCCGCGTCCGTTTGCATAGCTGCCTCAGGCATTCACCAAGTGTAGGAGCCATCTTGCAGATTTTGTCCGCCCGGGCCTGCCTGATATCCCCGCGATTTTTCGATCGGCCCGGCCGGGGCGGACAGCAGGGGTACGCGGGGCGCATCCCCGGAGGAGACTCCATGGTCGGCTAGCCTTGACCCGTGAGCCAGAGTCGGCAGGTCGGTCCCGGAGAGCGGCGCCCGGCGCCACCACCAAGGGAAGCGGACGACCGCCAGGTGACCTTGGCGATCACGATTGGCTGGGCGCTCGCGCTCGTGGTCCTGCTCGCCGTGCGCAGCGTGCTGGCCGCCGACGTGCGCTGGTGGATATGGACGTGCGCCTGCGGGCTGGCGATGGGCCTGTTCGGGCTCTGGTACGTGCCGTTCCTCAAGCGCAAGCGGGAACGGATCGCGGCGGAGCGCGCCGCGCTAACCGAGCCTCAGGCATCTGGCACTCAGCTCTCCGACCCCGCATCGGGGTACGTTTCACGGGACAACGGCTCGAATACGGTCTCCTCGACCGAGACGCCGGGCAAGTCCACCAGGTCATAGCCGAACTCGTCGATCACCGGAGCGGTCGCCTGCGCGGTGGACCCGGTGAGCATCGCCTCTGAATGCGCGCCGCACCCGTGGTCCGACGAGACGACCCGGCCGTCGTCCGGGGCGAAGGCGTTGCCGCAGGCGCCGAAGAGCCGGCCGAGCCCGCCGCTGAGCGGTACGAAGAACCCGCAGCTCACGCAGTTCGCCGGGGCAGCGTGGGAAAGCGGCGTCCGCGGCCCGTGGTCGGTCTCGTACCAGCGCTCGGCCGTGTCATCGCGGCCATAGGCCGACAGCACGCGGGAGCGGCCAGCGGCGGGCATCTCCTCCGCCATCCGCGGTCCCGCGTCCTCGTTCTCCGAGTCAGTCCGTGGCCGGAACCAGTCGGTCACCGCGTCGTCGCCGTCGAGTGTGACGAAAGGAACAAGACGCTCATCGTCCGGGCTGGCGGGCAGCAGGTCGCCGATCCCGACATCGCCGGGCCGCAGCCGGTCCTGCCAGGGCACCCACGCGGGCGCGAGCAGCGCGTCCGGGCCGGGCAGCAGGACGCTCTCATCCACCGTCACGAGCTTGGACCTGGGCGCGCGCGTCACGGTGACCGCCCACCGCCAGTCCGCGTAGCCCGGGTCGGCGCACTCGAAGAAATGGGTGACCACGCGATCGGCCACGGCCTCAACGCCCAGGTGGTCACCGATCGCGTCCTGGCTCACCCCGGCCTGGTCGACCAGGGACTGCCTGGCCAGGTCAACGGCGTCCGCGCAGACCTGGTCAGGGTCCTTCGCGCGGTTTCTGATCGTGCTCACGACTGGCAATTCTCGCTCCCGAGGGTCACACCGCGACGGCAAGGCCGACAGGATCTCCCCCATAGGGCTCGTCGCAGTGCCGCGAACCAAGAATACTGTGAACATGCGGATGTCGGATGCGGTGCGGCGCGCGGGCGATGCTGCCCACGCGGCAGGCCGTGCTTTCCGTACCGGCGGGCAGGCCTCTGGCAAGGCGACCCGACGGACGGCGGGGCTCGTGCACCGGATCACCGGCGCGCGGGGCGCCGACAAGACCGGCCTCGCCACGCTCATCGAGATGACGGCGGTGAGCGGTGCCGCCGACGCGTTCGTGACCGTGGCGCTCGCCGGGTCGATCTTCTTCAGCACGTCCGTTGACCAGGCCCGCGGCCGCGTGGTGCTCTTCCTGATCATCACGATGGCACCATTCGCGGTGCTCGCGCCGTTCCTCGGGCCGGCCCTGGACCGCATACAGCAGGGCCGCCGGTTCGTGCTCGCGGGCACGATGCTGACCCGCGGCCTGCTCTGCTACGCCATGTCGGCGAACGTGGCCAACTCCGTGACGCTGCTGCCCGCCGCGTTCGGCATCTTGGTGCTGCAGAAGGCGGGCGGCGTCGTCAAGTCCTCGGTCACGCCGCGCCTGCTGCCCCCCGAGATCACGCTCGTCACCATCAACGCGCGATCTGGACTGATATCGATCGTCACCTCCACGGTGGCGGCGGGCCTCGCCGCCGGCGTGCAGGTCGCGGGCGGGACGGCCTGGACCCTGCGCGTCGGCACGCTGATCTACCTGGGCGCCATGATCCTCGCGTTCCGGCTCCCCGAGCAGATCGACGTGCCCGCAGTGTCGCCAGGAGAGGCAGGGGCACCCGCGCCAATGCCCGCGCCGGCCCGCGAGCCACCGACCCGCCCGGACATGCCGGGTCAGACCCGGCCTGACATGCCGCGTCCGACGCTGCCGCTGCCGCCAGGCGAGCCGCCTTCCGCTGACGGGGCGGCCAGCGGTTCCGGCAACCGGGCGGCCAAGGGGCGTCCGGGGCGCTGGCGTACCCTCGCCAACGTCGGTCCCGTCGTCGCCGAGGCGATGACGGTCAACGCGGTGCTGCGCGCCTTCTCCGGCTACATCCTGTTCCTGCTGGCGTTCCTGCTGCGC
>JAWWPV010000625.1:0-3820 GCA_033854775.1 Trebonia sp. | reverse complement strand
ACGGCAGAGGCTCGTCGGTGGACACTGCGATCATCGCGCCCCACAGACGGCCCTCGACAACGATCGGGCTCCCGACATTCGAGACGATACCCAGGCGACGTGCGGTTCCCGCCACGGGCCCGCTGGCCGATGACCAGTCCATCGCGTCGACACGGGCAGAGCATCCGGTGCGATAGACCTCCGCCGACGCCATTCCCGGCTGGAACTCCCATCGCGTCCCGACCGAGAGTTCGATGGTCTTCGAGACGCCGACGAAGACGATTGCCGGGCCGTCGTGCTCGAACCTGAGGACCCCCGCCTGCGCCCTGAACAGGCGGGCGACCTCGTCGCTGACGGCCGAGAAGATCTCGACGGGGGGCACGCCTTGCGCCACCAGCGTGGCCACCCGCCGCAGCGCAGCCTGTTCCTCGGCGAAGCCACGCAACTCCACCCGCGCCTGCGTGTTGGCGATCGCGGTCGCGACCAACTCGGTGAACCCGGCCAGCCGGTGCTCGGTGTCGGCCGGGAGCAGCTGCTGGCCGCTGAATGCGACGACGATGCTGCCCCACAGCCGGCTCTCGGCGCTGACCGGCACGCCGACCGAGGAGCGCAGCCCCCAGTCGTGGGAGGCGACCCGGCCGATCACGCCGGAGACGTCGCTGTAGTCGATCCGGGCCGGACGGCCAGTCTGGTACACCAGCGTGGTCACGTTCCGGCCGCCGAGCGGCAGCCGGCCGCCGACCGGGGTCGGCGGCGCGGCGCCCGTCCTGGTCCAGGTGCCGACGACCTCGAGTGTGTCCGGCGGGTCGTAGCGGACCAGGATCGCGGAGTCGACTGCCAGGAGCCTGCCGACCTCCTCGGCGACCGCGGCGAACACCTCCTGCGGCGGAGTCGCCCGGGCCACCAGCGTCGCGACCCGCCGCAGCGCCGCCTGCTCGTCGGCAATCTGACGCAGCCGTGCCTGACCGGCCGGATCACGGTCCACGGCCCAGCCACCTGCCGGGGGCGCCGGCACCGTTATCTAGCAGGCTCACAAGCCTGACGGTAACCCCAGTGCCTGGCGGGCGGCAACGATTGCGCCGCAGGCGAGCCCGGACGTCGGGGCCGCGGGCGAGCACTGTACGCAGGACGTCGTCTTCGCGGCAGCGCGCGGACGGGACTCGCAGGAAACTCTCAGGATCTTCCTCTATTCTGTCTCCGGATAGAAAGATCACAATAGGGTATCGGCAAGGCAACGAACGTGCCCGTATGCCACCGTTTGCTGCCTTTACCTTTACCAGCGGTAGAGGGACGCACTCGACGCTTGGTGCCCGGCGGGCCTGACGAGGTGGGCGAAATGAGATGGATGGCGCGCCGCGCCAAGGGCATGAGCCCGTGGGCCCGGGTCCTCATCGTCCTCACCTTCGTCGCCACCGCCGTCGCCTTGAGTACCGCGCTGCTCACTCCCGCAAACGTCGGCGCCACGGCGCTTGCCCCTCGTCTTGGCGCCCCTCGCCCTGGCGCCCCGACGCCGCGCCCGCTGCCCACGATCTCAGGCACCGGCCAGGCCTTCGGCGGGGTACCCGCCGTGGGCGCGCTGTTCACGGTGAGCGCCGGAGGGCTGGGCACGCACTTCTGCACGGCGAGCGTCGTGCACAGCACGCACGGAGACCTGGCCGTCACCGCCGCGCACTGCCTGATCGGCGTCCAGGGGCAGATCGTGTTCGTGCCCGGCTACGCCAACGGGAAGGAACCGTACGGCGTCTGGCCGGTTGCCACCGTCTACACCGACCAGGCCTGGCAGTCCGCCCAGGATCCCGCTGACGATTTCGCCTTCCTGCAACTGTCCGACGCGAGCGACGGCGTGCCCGTCGAGAACGTCACCGGCGCCGAGCGGCTCGCCACCGGCTGGCGGGAGCCCGCGCTCGTCCAGGTGATCGGCTACCCGGACGGCGCCGACCAGCCGCTCTCGTGTGTGAACTGGACCAAGAGCTTCAGCGCCACGCAGCTGGAATTCGACTGCGACGGCTACACCGACGGGACCAGCGGCGCCCCGTTCCTCGCCGACGCGTCGGCCGCCTCCGGCCAGGGGACGGTCGTCGGCGTGATCGGCGGCTATGAACAGGGGGGCGACACGGCGGAGGTCTCGTACGCGCCGGCGTTCGGTGCGGCGGTGGCAGCGCTGTTCCAGCGGGCGGAGGCAGGCGGCTGAACGCCCGCCCCGGCTCCTCGCGATCGGGTGGGCCGAGGGAGTAAGCCGCTTACGTTCGGGATAAATCCCTTAATCCGCCGGGCGGGTATCGATCCGGCGCGGGCGGGGAATGCCGGGGTTGGCGGCTCCCGGCTTGGGACGCGGCATGACGCGAATATCGCTAGACTTCCCGAAGATACGGGACAAATCCGCCAATGGGGGCTGCGAGCATGTTGGGACCTGACTCGCGGCTGCTGACCGCATTGCTGATCATCGCGAGCGTTGGCCTGCTCGCGGGCGTGATCCGGTTTCGGCTGCTGCCGGTCAAGATCTTGTGCGGTGCCCTGTCGATCATGGTGGCGATGACCGGCGGCATCGCGGCGGTCAACTTCTAC
The DNA here is from genome assembly GCA_033854775.1 of Trebonia sp. Taxonomy (GTDB): domain Bacteria; phylum Actinomycetota; class Actinomycetes; order Streptosporangiales; family Streptosporangiaceae; genus Trebonia. Next base: position 1,276 of record JAWWPV010000625.1, on the reverse strand, counting down.
TACGGCTACTACACGAGCTGGGGGCAAATGTGGGCCGACTTCCACGGCGGGACCGGCAACCTCGGCGTCATCACGGCAACTAGCACGTCGGCGGTCGGGTCCGGCCGCATCGGCTGGGTCGACCTGCCCGGCAAGCTCAGCGGCTACGACCGGCGCGGGCTGGTGTACCTGCCGCCGCAGTACGGCCAGGCCAGGTACTCCCGGGTGCGGTTCCCTGTCGTCGAGCTGTTCCACGGCACCCCCGGGTCGCCGCTCGCGTGGGAGACGGCGCTGCGGATCGACCAGGTCGCCCAGACGCTCCTGGCCAGGCACCTGACCGGGCCCATGGTCCTGGTGATGCCGGCCATCAACGGCCCCGGCCACGACTATCAGGACTGCGTCAACGGGCCTGCCGTCAACGATGACACGTACCTCACCAGGGACGTGCGCACCGACATGCTCGCCCGTTACCGGGTGAGCCAGGACCCCTATGAATGGGGCATGGCAGGCTACTCTTCCGGCGGGTACTGCGCGGCCAACCTCGCCCTGCGCCACCCCCGCTCCTTCGGCGCCGCCGCCCTCCTGAACGGCTACTTCCGGGCGGCCGACGGCCCCGCCGCCGCCGCGCTGAACAGCAGCGGGCTCCTGGAGGCCGCCAACAGCCCGCTGTACCTCGCGGAGAGGCTCACGCCCGGCAGCGGCCCCGTCCCCGCCTTCTGGGTCGCCGCCGGCGCCAACGACAAAGCCGACTACCAGCCCGCCACCGTCTTCGCCGCCGCCCTCGACCGCATCCAGCAGGTCCCCTTCGTCAAGCTCAACGCCGGCGATACCGCTAATGCCTGGTCGGCCGCCCTGCCTGCCGCGCTGGCCTGGATATGGCAGCAGCTGGCCCCACCTGACCTGCGCGTCCTGTTCCCCGTGCGCGGCCAAGGCAGCAACCTCACCACGCTGCCTGTCCGTCCGGTGAAGGGGCATCACCTCGGCGCGTGCAAGATCGCGGTTGACCTCCCGTGCGGTCACCTCGCACCCGGCCAGGCCAAGCAACCGGGAAGCCAAACGGGTTAGGGGATGGCGGCGGCGTGGCGGCCGCCGCTGCGGGATCTCGTGTCACGGGAGGGACGACCGCTCGCCAGGTCAGCACCCGCCTCGGCGCCCCGTAACCGGCCGGTCGCCTAGGCGCTTTGCATGCGCTCATGCAGGCGGTTATCAGTGCTTTCGATCGAGCTGACCACGGGGACGGCATCATCCGGTGAGGCATTCGGCCTGTTCTGGGAGCAGCGGTCTTCCGCGTGCTCAA
>JAWWPV010000624.1:0-3268 GCA_033854775.1 Trebonia sp. | reverse complement strand
CGGCCTCGGCCGACAGCCCGGCCGCGCTGGCTGGCAGCCAGCAGGCCGAGGTGTGCGCGCCGTGCTCGGCGACGGGGTGGAGCGAGGGCTCCTCCGACAGGCAGTGGTCGAAGACGTAGCCGCACCGCGGGTGGAACTTGCACCCGGACGGGAGGTTGATCAGGCTCGGCGGCTGACCGGGGATGGGCTTGAGCCGGCTCCCCGCCGCCGTGCTGCTCGGGATGGATTCCAGCAGGCCCTTGGTATAGGGGTGGTGCGGCGCGTAGAAGATATCGCGCTTCTCCGCCTTCTCCGCCGCGCGGCCCGCGTACATGACCATGACGTCGTCGGCGATGTCGGCGACCACCCCGAGGTCGTGCGTGATCATGATCAGCGCGGTGCCCAGGTCCTGCTGGAGGCGCAGCAGCAGGTCAAGGATCTGCGCCTGCACGGTGGCGTCGAGGGCGGTCGTCGGCTCGTCCGCGATGATCAGCTTCGGCTCGAGGGACAGCGCCATCGCGATCATCGCGCGCTGCCGCATGCCGCCGGAGAACTGGTGGGGGTAGTCATCGACCCGGGTCTCCGGCTTGGGGATGCCCACCCGCCGGAGCAGGTCGACCGAGCGGGTCCTGGCTTCGGACTTGGAGACCGACTTGTCGTGGGCGCGGATCATCTCGGAAATCTGCCAGCCGATCCGGTACAGCGGGTGCAGGCTGGTCAGCGGGTCCTGGAAGATCACCGAAATCCGCTCGCCGCGCACATGGCGCAGCTGGTCCTCGGTGAGCTGAAGCAGGTCGAGGCCCTCGAACACGGCGCTGCCCCCGACCTCCGCCCCGGGGGTCAGCCCGAGCAGGGTCTGAGTCAGCACCGTCTTGCCGCTGCCCGACTCGCCGACGATGCCGAGCGTCCGGCCCGGCTCCACGTCGAACGACACGCCGCGGACCGCCTGTACGAGGCCGTCAGCGGTCGGGAAGCTGACCGTCAGGTCCCTTACCTCTAGCAAAGTCACTGGATTTTCCTCCGGCCAGCCCGCCGCTCGCGGATCGGCGCACTTCGAGCAGGGCTAGCGTTGCACACGATTGTCATAGGGCGCTATTAACGCTCCGTTAATAGCGCGGCGTGCCTGACCCGGCCGGGGATGAATCCGTCCCGGCCGGGTCAGGGCTACCGCACTGGTACTACAGTCAGCTCGCCAGCCAGATGTTGGCGAGGTCCGGGTTGCCGATGTTCGCGTTGTACAGCGCCGTCTGGTAGGTGGCGCCGCTCGGCAGCACGCCGCGGACCCGCTTGCTCGCGATGCCGGCGAAGTTCTGGCTCATGATGGGCACGAGCGCCGCGTCCTTCATGATCTGCGCGTCGGCCGCCTGCCAGAAGGTGCCCGCCTGGGTCAGCGAGGTCGCCGCCTCGGCCTTCAGGATGTCCGAGTTCACGGACGCGTTGTCGTAGCAGCCGTAGTTGACTGTGTTGACCACGCACTGCGGGCCCTGGAAGAGGGCCTGGATGACGGTGCGGCCGTTGTCGCCGTACCAGTCGGGGAACCAGGCGGCCTGCGCCAGGTCGAACGCGCCCGCCTTGTTGTTCTCCGGGGCGTTGCCCAGGTCGACGAAGAAGCTCGACCCCGGCTCGGGGGTGCCCTTCAGGGTGATGCCGCAGGTCGCCAGCGACGCCTGGATGGCCTCGAACATGCGGGTGTTAGTCGAGTCGTTCGCGTACAGGTAGTTGAGCGTGATGCCCTTGGGATAGCCCGCCTTGGCCAGCAGGGTCTTGCACTCCGCCACGTTGCCCGCGCCGCTGGCGTCCGGGTACACGTTGGAGTTCACGAAGCCCGTGTTGCCCGGCGGGATGACCGTGTTGATGATGTTGGCGATTTCCGGGCCGCCGGCCGACCGGACCACGGCGACCTTGTCCAGGCCGTACTCGACGGCCTGGCGCAGCGCCAGCTTCTGGACCGCGCCGCTCTCGTTCGGGCTGCGCAGGTTGAAGTTGATGTAAGGCTGGGTGTTCGACCCGGCCCAGATCTGGAAGTTGGGCGCCTTGGACGCGGCCAGCGACGGGATCGACGACGGGTTCACGTCCGTGTCGTTGGGCAGGTCCTGGCTGCCGGCCTGGATGTCGGAGAGCTGGGTCTCCGCGGACGCGCCGTTGATCGTCAGCTGGATCTTGGACACGTACTGGTGCCTGACCGTGTCGGTCGACTGCTTCCACGCCGGGTTCTGCGCGAACGTCACCGACTTGCCGGCCACGAAGGTGGTCGGCTGGTACGGGCCGTCGGAGACCAGGTGCTCGTCGAGCTGCAGGCTGTTCGGCAGGTAGCTGTCGTACTCGACCGGCCGGGCCGAGGCGAACGGCATCGCCAGCATGTAGATGAAGTCACTGGCCGGCTTGGAGAGCGTGAACGTGAGCGTGTCGCCGCTCGCCTTGATGCCGGAGATGCTGTGCGTGTTCTGGAAGCTCGCGATCTGCGCCGCGGTCGGCGACTTGATCTTCGCGAAGAACGCGGTCTCCGCGTTGTCGTAGGCCTGCAGGCCCGCGATCGTGGAGGTGTAGTAGGCCGCGTTGCCGACCGGGCTGACCGGGTTGAAGAACGCCTTGAACTCGCGGAGGAAGTCGGCGGCGGTCACCTGGCGGGCCGGGGTGGTGCCCCAGTCGACGCCGGGCTTGATGTGGAAGGTGTAGACCGTGCCGCCGCCGCTGATGCCGCCGTTGGCGGTCGTCGGGACCTCGGTCGCGGCGTCGGCGACCGGCGTGCTGTTCGTCGTCCAGCCCGGGCTTGCCGTGGTGGTATACGGGACCGTCTGGTAGCTGACGAGCTGGCGCGCGTAAATGCGCTCGAACTCGTAGTCCGCGGTGTAGTACGCCGGAACGGTGTCCCAGTGGTCGGGGCCGGCGTTGGCGATGACGTTGACCGTCCCGCCGGGCGTGATCTTCTCGCTGCTCGTCGCCGTCGCCGCCGGGGCGGCGCTTGAGCTGCCCGAGCTCGATGAGCACGCGGCCAGTCCGCCGGCGGCCACGAGCACAGCGGCCAGCGCGGCGACACGGCTGGCAGGTCTAGACATTGGCATGTGTCATGTTCCTCTTGGTGTTCTGTCGCGTGGTCGGGCCGAGGCAGCATCTGGCGGCCTTGCCCCACTTTCGACCACTGCCTACCGAGAGATTCTGCGTTACTCGCGCAGTTAACCAGACCAAATTGGGCGCTGTAGCTCGATTGTGATGTAAAACGTCCTTGATCGCCACATGCCGTAACGCAAACGTTACATAACGGAACACGGGTAAAGTATTTCTTTACCGT
>JAWWPV010000623.1:0-2713 GCA_033854775.1 Trebonia sp. | reverse complement strand
CAAGGTCGACCTGGACACGCTGACCGTCGTCAGCGTGGAAGACTACGGCGTCATCCCGGTGCCGACGAAGAAGGCCAACTACTCCACGGCGAAGATCTCCGACCCGGAGAACGTCCCGTACTTCCCCGACGGCCCCCGCACCGACGTCAAGCCGCTGGACATCACCCAGCACGACGGGCCGAGCTTCCAAGTCGACGGGAACCACCTGACCTGGCAGAAGTGGGACCTGCGGATCGGCTTCACCGCCCGCGAGGGCATGGTCCTGCACCGCATCCGCTATGAAGGCCGGTCCATCATCCACCGCGCGAGCCTGAGCGAGATGTTCGTTCCCTACGGCGACCCGGGCCCGATGCACTACCGCAAGCTGGTCCTGGACGAGGGCGAGTACGGCATCGGCCTGCTCACCAACTCCCTGGAGCTCGGCTGCGACTGCCTGGGCGAGATCGCCTACCTGGACGGCGTGGTCAACGACAACGACGGCAAGGCCGTCACCCTGCCGAACGCCGTCTGCCTGCACGAGGAAGACCACGGCATCGCCTGGAAGCACACCGACTTCCGCACCGGCTACGTGGAAGTGCGCAGGATGCGGCGCATGGTGGTCTCCTCCATCGTCACCGTCGGCAACTACGAGTACGCCTATTACTGGTACCTGTACCAGGACGGCACGATCGAGTACGAGGTCAAGCTCTCCGGCGTGATCTCCAACGGCGTCGTGGCCGAGGGCGTCACGCCCGAGTACGGCGTCGTCGTCGCCCCCGGCGTCTACGGCCCGCACCACCAGCACTTCTTCAACCTCCGGCTGGACATGGCCGTCGACGGGACCACCAACCGGGTCTACGAGGTCACCCCGACCGCGGACCCGGCGGGCCCGGACAACATCGTCGGCAACGCCTGGCGGGCGAGGGAAGTCCTCATCGAGGACGAGACCATGGCCAGGCGCGAGGCCGACCCGCTCGCGGGCCGCTACTGGAAGATCGTCAACGAGAACGTCACCAACTCCCTCGGCCAGCCCGTCGCCTACAAGCTGCTGCCGAACCACGTGATCAGGCCCTTCGCGCACCCCGGCTCCGCGGTCGCCAGGCGCGCGCCGTTCATGTTCAGCCCGCTCTGGGTCACCGCCTACGACAAGGACGAGCTGTTCGCCACCGGCGACTACCCGAACCAGGCGGCCGGCGGCGCGGGCCTGCCCGCCTTCGCCGCGCGCGAGCGCAACCTCACCGACACCGACGTGGTGCTCTGGTTCACCTTCGGCACCAACCACGTCGCCCGTCCCGAGGACTGGCCGGTCATGCCGGTCCACCCGATCGGGTTCAAGCTGCACCCGTCCGGCTTCTTCGTCGGCAACCCGGCGCTTGACAACCCGCAGCCCGGCGGCCACTGCCACCATCACTAGACAAAAGTCAACACCAACGATAAAAGCCATAAATTAGAGGAACGGATGCATGGCCACTGCCCAGACAGACCTCGCCGTTGATTCCGGCATCACCCTTCAGAAGCGAGTGCTCTCCACCCCCGAAGTACTCGCCCAGTCGGTGGCCAACATGGCCCCGAGCGCGGCAATGGCGCTGCTCCCGCTCTTCGTCTTCCTTGACGCGGGCAACGGTGCCTGGCTGTCGTTCGGGATCAGCATCGTCGTCCTGCTGGTCGTCGCGTACTGCGCGGCCCAGTTCGCGACCAGGATCAACTCGGCCGGCTCGTTCTACGTCTGGGTGACGCGGGCGCTTGGCACCGGCGCGGGCAGCACCGCCGGCTGGGGACTGGTCCTCGGCTACCTGTTCACCGGGATCGCCTGCGTACTCGGCTTCGAGATCTACGGCGACAATCTCCTGGTCGGGTTTGGCCTGTCGCCGGGCAACCACGTCGTCCGCGGGCTCCTCTACGTCGTGGGCGGCCTGGCCCCGGCGATCATGGCGGTGACGGACATCAAGATCTCGCAGCGGGTGGCGTTCATCCTCGAGGCCGTCTCCGTCACGATCATCCTGATCCTGTGCATCGCCGTCTACGTGCACAACGGCGGGGTCGTCGACACCCACCAGCTCTCGCTCAGCGGGGCGAAGCCCGGCGGCATCGTGGTGGGCATGGTGCTCGCGATCTTCGCCTTCGTCGGCTTCGAGTCGGCGGGCGCGCTCGGCCAGGAGGCGAAGAACCCGGCCAAGAGCGTCCCGCGCGCGATCATCTGGTCCTGCGGCATCATCGGCGTGTTCTACCTGATCGTGGTCTACGCGCAGATCTACGGGTTCGGCGCCGCCGGCTTCGGCAAGGCGACCGCCCCGCTGCCGCAGCTCGCCTCCGTCGTGGGCCTCGGCGAGCTCGGCCACTTCATCGCGATCGGCATCACCTGCTCGATGTTCGCCTGCGCGCTCGCCTGCCTCACCGCGGGCTCGCGGATGCTGCTGTCCCTGGGACACGACGGGCTGCTGCCCAAGGTCTTCACGCACACCTCCAAGCACACCCACGCGCCGTCCGTCGCGATCTGGGCGGTCGCGATCCCGATGACGGCCGTCCCGGCCGCCTACATCCTGGCCGGCTCGACCGACGAGACGCTCTCAAGCGAACTCGGCACGCTCGCGACCTACGGCTTCATGATCGCGTACGCGCTGGTCGGCCTGGCCGCGCCGATCTACCTGCGCAAGATCGGCGAGAACAAGCCGCTCGCGTGGGTATTCGGCGTCCTCGGCGCGGTCACGATGCTGTTCGTCTTCTATGTGAACTG
>JAWWPV010000622.1:0-7044 GCA_033854775.1 Trebonia sp. | reverse complement strand
CGTGATCTGCGACGGCGAGCTGACCCCCGGTCAGCTCCGCTCGCTCGAGGAGATCGTCAAGGTCAAGGTCATCGACCGGACCTGGCTGATCCTCGACATCTTCGCCCAGCACGCGACCTCGCGGGAGGGCAAGGCCCAGGTGGAACTGGCCCAGCTCGAATACCTCATGCCGCGCCTGCGCGGCTGGGGCGAGTCGCTGTCCCGGCAGGGCGGTGGCGCCGGCGGCTCCGGCTCCGGCGGCGTCGGTACCCGTGGCCCCGGTGAGACCAAGATCGAGACCGACCGGCGCCGGATCAGGACGAAGATCTCCAAGCTGCGCGGCGACATCACCGGATTCAAGACCGGGCGTGAAACGCAGCGCAGCCTGCGGCGGCGCAACGCGGTACCGAGCGTGGTCATCGCCGGCTACACCAACGCGGGCAAGTCGAGCCTGCTGAACGCGCTGACCGGCGCCGGGGTGCTCGTCGAGGACGCGCTGTTCGCCACCCTCGACCCGACCGTGCGCAAGGCCGCCACGCCGTCCGGACGCCCGTTCACCCTGACCGACACGGTCGGGTTCGTCAGGCACCTGCCGCACCAGCTCGTGGACGCCTTCAGGTCCACCCTGGAGGAGGCGAAGGACGCGGAGCTGATCCTGCACGTGGTCGACGGCTCGGACGCCGACCCGCAGGCGCAGCTCGTCGCCGTGCGCGCGGTGCTCACCGAGATCGGTGCCCAGAACGTGCCGGAGCTCGTCGTGATCAACAAGATCGACGACGCCGACCCGGTGACGGTCAAGGCGCTGCAGCTCCGCGAGCGGGGCGCGGTGCTCGTCTCCGCCAAGACCGGCGAGGGCATGGACGAGCTGCGCGCGGCGATCGAGGAGGGGCTGCCGGAGCGGGACCGCCTGCTCCGGGTCAGCGTCCCCTACAGCCGGGGCGACCTCGTCGCCAGGGCGCACGCCGCGGGCGAGGTCACGCGGACCGAGCACGGCCCGGACGGGACCCTCATCGAGGCGCGCGTGCCACCGGAGCTCGCCGCCGAGTTGCTGCGCTTCGTAATCGCATAGCGCATTCGATCGCGGGCCCAATCGATTGCGGGTCGCTCACCCGCTGGTGAGCGGCCCGCATTATACTCACAAGTAACTTCCGGTTGCCCGTGGTTTTGCGCATGGGACTTGTAAGGACCCCCCTCCGTGCAATACCGTAACGGAACCGATACGTAGGACGGGCCGCGCAACAGGGTGCCAACCATCCGAGCGTGCCGTTCCTCTGGTAAGTACGGTCAGCGCCGACGTCGAACATGCATGGCAGGTGGCCGCTCATGATGGCTAGCACCGACCCACGTGGATCCACCCGCGATAGGCAGAGCCCGTGACCGCGCGGCTGCTCACGAGCATCGGGCGGCTGTGGACCGGGTCCGAGATCATCAGCAATGCCGCCATCCTGATCAGCGATGACCGTATCGCCTGGGTCGGCCCGTCGGCCGAGCTGCCGCGCAGCGTCCCCGGCGTCGTCGACGACATCGTCGACGTCGACCTGGTGGAGAACCTGGGCGGCGGCCTCGTCACCCCTGGCCTGATCGACGCGCACACGCATCCGGTCTACGCGGGCAACCGCTACGCGGAGCTGGCCATGCGGTCCACCGGCCTGTCGGACTCGGAGATCACCGCCGCCGGCGGCGGTATCTCGTCCACGATCACCGTGACCAGGGGCACTGACCCGTGGACCCTGTGCAACAACGTCCGCGAGCGGCTCGCCTGCTGGCTGCAGTCGGGCACCACGACGATCGAGGCGAAGACCGGCTACCACCTCACCAGGGACGGCGAGCTCGCCGACGTGCGGATGCTCCGCTCGCTCGAGGACGAGCCAGGCATGCCGCGGGTGCACGTCACGTTCTACGCGGCGCAGATGGTGCCGCCAGAGTTCTTCGGCCGCCGCAGCGACTACATCGACGCGGTGTCGTCCTGGTGCGCGGACGCGGCCGCCGTGGGCGCGGACAGCGTCGACGTCAACTGCGACGACGGCCGGTTCACCGAGGAAGAGGCCCGCTGGATCCTCAACGCGGGGCGCCGGGCCGGCCTGCTGCCCCGGCTGCACGCCTGCGGGCACTCGCACGGCGTCAGCGGAGCGGCCAGGGTCGCCGCCGAGCTCGGGTGCGCGTCCGCCGACCTGCTGCACGCCGCGACCGACGAGGACGTGGCGGCGCTGTCCAGGGGCGGCGTGGCCGCCGTGATCTCTCCGGGGTCGGCGCTCCAGGAGTCCACCAGGCCGCCGGTCCGTGCGCTGCTCGACAAGGGCGTGGTGGTCGCGCTCGGCTCCGACCACACACCCGGCGGCGTGGGCATCACCTCGATGCCACTAGTCATCGCCCTGGCCGTGTCCTACCTCGGCATGTCGGTCACCGAGGCGCTGCGGGCCGCCACCCTGGGCGGCGCCTACGCGCTGCGCGCCCCTGACCGCGGCGCGATGGTCCGCGGCCGCCTGGCCGACATCGTCCTATGGGACGCCGACCACGAGGGCGCCTTCGCCTGGAACTACGGCCTGCCCCCCCGCCGCGTCTGGCGCGGCGGCGAACCCGTCGCCCCGTAACGCACCCGGTTCAAGTCCCGCTGCCCCGCGTCGAGTCCGGCAACCAAAGCTCCGCGGCCGCCGGGGGCCCGCGCGGGTGCCTCCGGCAGTCGACGGGACATGGCATGCTTGCCAGCATGGCGAACCTGGTGCCCGTCACGTTGATCGTGGGCGAGGAGGAGTTTCTCGCCGACCGCGCGCTGCGGGAGGCGGTGGCGCAGGCGAAGGCCGCGCTCGCCGGGGTCAGCGGGAGCGGCGACGGTGGCGACCTGCATGACCTGGAGGCGTCCGCGCTTGGACAGGGCGAGCTGGCCGCGCTTACCTCGCCCAGCCTCTTCGGCGGCGGCGCCGTCGTGGTCGTCAGGAACGCGCAGAACGCCGGCAAGGAGATCGCCGTCGAGCTGGCGAAGTACGCCAAGAGCCCTGCCCCGGACGCCGCCGTCGTCCTCACGCACGCGGGCGGCGCCAAGGGCAAGGCCCTCGTCACGGACCTGGCCAGGGCCGGGGCCCGCCAGGTCGACTGCCCGAAGCTCACCCGGGCGAGCGAGCGGACCGACTTCGTGAAAAACGAGTTCCGCCGCACCGGACGGCAGGCCGGCGCCGACGCGGTCCGCGCGCTCCTCGACGCGATCGGCGGCGACCTGCGCGAGCTGGCCAGCGCCGTCGACCAGCTCGCCTCCGACACCGAGGGCCGGATCAACGCGGCCACCGTCGCCAGGTACTACCGGGGCCGCGCGGAGGCGACCGGCTTCAGCGTGGCCGACCACGCGGTCGAGGGACGGCTGAACGAGGCGCTTGAGCAGCTCCGCTGGGCGCTCGCGACCGGCACCTCGCCCGTCCTGATCACCAGCGCGCTCGCGACGGGGGTGCGGCTCCTCGGCCGGGTCGGCGCGGCCTCACGGAACGCGAACCCCAACGCGCTCGCGGCCGAGGTCGGCGCCCCGCCCTGGAAGATCGACCGGGTGCGCCAGCAACTGCGCGGCTGGCACCCGGACGGGGTGGCCAGCGCCCTCCAGGCCGTCGCCGAGGCGGACGCACAGGTGAAGGGCGGTGGAGTCAGCCCGGAGTACGCCCTGGAACGCGCGATCCGCCAGATCGTCACCTACCGCGCCGCCGCCACTCGCTAACCCGCCCGCGCCTCATCGCGCGAGCAGGCCGGATGGTTGTGGCAACGGACCGGCTATAGGCGGCTCGTTGCCGCAACCATCCGGTGGCAGGGCGCAGAATGTCGCGATAACAGCAAGAAGTGTCGAAGATGACCGGGCGGCCCGGCGCTGTCGCCTCGCCGACAGCGACGCAGTCGGCGCGGCGGCTCTCAGGCCGCCGTCGGCGGGCACGCTAACGCGCCGGAACGCTCCCAGCGTCCGGCGCGTGCGGAAACCGGAGAAGACTAGGCCGAAGCCAGGTCGGCGAGGCGCTTGGCGATCGCCGACTTGCGGTTCGCGGCCTGGTTCTTGTGGATGACGCCCTTGGCCACGGCCTTGTCCAGCTTGCGGGAGGCGGTCCGCATCGCGACGGTCGCTTCCTCGACGTTGCCGGCCTCGACGGCCTCGCGGAACTTCCGCACGTTGGTGCGGAGCTCGGACTTGACGGCCTTGTTGCGCTGGTGCGCCTTCTCGTTTGTCTTGATGCGCTTGATCTGCGACTTGATATTCGCCACGCGGATACGTCCTTCGTTGGGTTTAAGTCTGCTTGCCCGCCCAGGGAACGGTCTGCCCGCCCGGAGCGGCAGTGCGAGAAGTGGGCGCGAACAAGAAGGATAGCCGAAGCGCCGCCGCTTACTCAAACCAACGCGGTTTCGGCACCGCCCGGCCTGAAGACGCGAGCGCCGCGAGCCAAAGCGCTCTGGCCCGCGGAGGCGAGCGGTGACAGCACTGAGCGCACGATACCCTGATCACGGGGGACGAACGCGCCAGGTAGGCAGACACACTGCCGAGACACCCGCGATGTCCCGCCGACCCCGCGCGCCGACCCGGCGCACAGGTACCGCGCGCTGACCCCGCCCGCGAACGTTCATGGAAGCATGGTGGCAATGAGCGACCCGGCCAAGGCTGCCCAGGGCCCTGTCGAAAAAAACAGGGCCGACAAAAACAGGGCCCCGGCACCGGCCAGCACGGACCAGGCCGTGATCCGCAACTTCTGCATCATCGCGCACATCGACCACGGCAAGTCGACCCTGGCCGACCGGATGCTGCAGCTGACCGGCATCGTGGAAGGGCGGCAGATGCGCGCCCAGTACCTGGACCGGATGGACATCGAGCGCGAGCGCGGCATCACGATCAAGAGCCAGGCGGTCCGGATGCCCTGGAAGAAGGACGGCACCCACTACGTCCTGAACATGATCGACACCCCCGGCCACGTCGACTTCACCTACGAGGTGTCGCGCAGCCTCGAAGCCTGCGAGGGCGCCGTCCTCCTCGTCGACGCCGCCCAGGGCATCGAGGCGCAGACCCTGGCCAACCTCTACCTGGCCATCAACGCCGACCTCAAGATCATCCCGGTGCTCAACAAGATCGACCTCCCGGCCGCCCAGCCCGAGCGCTACGCCGAGGAGCTGTCCGCCATCATCGGCTGCGACCCGAGCGAGGTCCTCAGGGTCTCCGCCAAGACCGGGGAAGGCGTGCAGCAGCTCCTCGACACCATCGTCGACCAGGTCCCGCACCCGCGGGGCGACCCGGATGCCCCGCCCAGGGCCCTCATCTTCGACTCCGTGTATGACACCTACCGGGGCGTCATCACCTACGTGCGAGTCGTCGACGGCAAGTTCACCAAGCGCGAGCGCATACTGATGATGTCCACCCAGAGCGTCCACGAGACCCTGGAACTCGGCGTCATCAGCCCGGAGCCCATCCCGAGCGACGGCCTCGGCGCCGGCGAGGTCGGCTACGTCATCTCCGGCGTCAAGGACGTCCGCCAGGCCCGCGTCGGCGACACAATCACCACCAGCACCAACAAGGCCAGCGACGCGCTCGCCGGCTACGACCATCCCAAGCCCATGGTCTTCTCCGGCCTCTACCCGGTCGACGGCGACGAGTACCCGGAGCTCAGGGAAGCCCTGGACAAGCTCCAGCTGAACGACGCCGCCCTCGTCTACGAGCCGGAGACGTCCACGGCGCTCGGCTTCGGCTTCCGCTGCGGCTTTCTCGGCCTCCTGCACATGGAGATCGTCAGGGAGCGGCTCGAGCGCGAGTTCGACCTGAGCCTCATCTCCACCGCGCCGAACGTCGTCTACCGCGTCGTCATGGAAAGCGGCCGCGAGCTCGAGGTGACCAACCCGAGCGACTTCCCCGGCGGCATGGACGGCTTCTCGGCCGCGACGACCAGCCCCAAGGCCAACACCGGCGGCAAGATCAAGGAAGTCTACGAGCCGATCGTCCGGGCCACGATCATCTCGCCGAGTGACTACATCGGCACGATCATGGAGCTGTGCCAGAGCAGGCGCGGCATCCTCAAGGGCATGGACTACCTGTCCACCGACCGGGTCGAGATCCGCTACACGATGCCGCTCGGCGAGATCATCTTCGACTTCTTCGACCAGCTCAAGTCCCGGACAAGGGGCTACGCGAGCCTCGACTACGAGCCGGACGGCGAGCAGGTCGCCAACCTGGTGAAGGTGGACATCCTGCTCCAGGGCCAGCCAGTGGACGCGTTCAGCCAGATCGTGCACTCCGACAGCGCCCGCGAGTACGGCATATCGATGACCGCCAAGCTCAAGGAGCTGATCCCGAGGCAGCAGTTCGAGGTCCCCATCCAGGCGGCGGTGGGGTCAAGGATCATCGCGCGCGAGAACATCCGCGCGCTGCGCAAGGACGTGCTGGCCAAGTGCTACGGCGGCGACATCACCCGCAAGCGGAAGCTGCTCGAGAAGCAGAAGGAAGGCAAGAAGCGGATGAAGACGATCGGCCGCGTGGAGGTACCGCAGGAGGCGTTCGTCGCCGCGCTGTCCACCAGCCAGACCGACAACCGCGCCAAGTAAGCCGCGCACGCCCCTAATTGTGGGACGCGATGGCCAGGATGATGAACAGCCAGCCCGCGATTCCCAGGTAGCCGAGAACGAGCCCGGCGACGGCCATGCCGTCGCCGCGCTCGCCGGTCCGCCTGATCTGGCCGCGCGCGAGGTGCCCGAGGATGACCGCGGGGATGGCGGCGAACCCGAGCGTGAAGATCTCCGCGAGCCCGCAGACCATCGAGCCGATCGCGAGCCCGTTGGTCGGCGGGGCCGGAATCACCGGCGGGTACTGGTAGCCGGCGTGGTACGGCACGACGGAGCCGGTCGGCCCGGAGGGCAGGTCGGCGACGATGGCGGCCAGGTCCGCGTAGGTCCGCGCCGCGAGCACCCGGCCGGACCGGGAGTCGAACTCCTCCTTGGGCAGCCTGCCCTCGCCGAACGCGGCCTTGAGGACGTCGATCGTCCGTTCCCTGTCCGCGGCCGCGGCGAGCATCCCCGGCTGGACGTACGGCCCCTGCCCGTACGGCCCCTGCCCGTACTGCCCCT
>JAWWPV010000621.1:0-5013 GCA_033854775.1 Trebonia sp. | reverse complement strand
CAGCTCTACGGCGGGGCTGAAGGGATTCCAGAACCTGGCCCATTACGTGTCCGCCAAGCACGGGGTGGTCGGCCTGATGCGCACCCTGGCGCTGGAGCTGGCCCCGCACTTCATCCGGGTCAACACGCTTCACCCCACCAGCGTGAACACCGACATGATCCAGAACGAGCCCACCTACCGGCTCTTCCTGCCCGGCGTGGAGCATCCCACCCCAGAGCAGTTCGCCGAAGCCTCCAAGGCCACCAACGCGTTGCCGATCCCGTGGGTAGACCCGGCGGACATCTCCAACGCGGTGCTGTTCCTGGCCTCGGACGAGGCGCGCTACATCACCGGCGTCACGCTGCCGGTCGATGGCGGGTTCACGGTGAAGTAGGGAACGTACATGGAGGCTCCGGCCCCGGCGCCGTCGGGAAGATCCTCGAGATCCACCACGAGCTGCCCGACCGCATCCATCTCATCCTCATCCGCCGGCCCGTCGGCTTCTGAACGGCCCGGCACGGGAGGAGGGCTTCCCATGGCGGACCACGCGGTGCAATGGACGCGTCAGCCAACCGGGCATGCGCCGGGGTGGCTGGGGCGTGTCCGCCGGGACGTGGCGGGCGGCATGGCGTCAGGCGAGATCCGGGGCACCCCTGCCCTGCAGGGCGTCCCGTGGTGGGGTGTGGCCTCGTCAGTCGTGGCCCCGGTACTGCTGGTAAGCGGGTGGACGTTCGCTGCTGGGGTCCAGCCAGGCTCCTACCACGCGGTCGCCGACACGGTTAGCGCCCTCGCGGCATACGGCGCTGCCGACCGATGGGTGATGACCTTTGCTTTCCTGGCCGCAGGGGTGTTCGAGGTCGCGACGGGCCTGGCGCTCAGGCCGGCCGCCGCAGCCGGGCGGCTGATCTTGATCGTTGGCGGGGTCGCCGGCGTGCTCGTCGCCGCGAGCCCGGAGCCGGCGGCGGGCGGCGGTTCGGCGCGGCATATGGTCGCGGCAGCGATCGGCCTGGTAGCCCTGGCGACCTGGCCGGCCGCAGCCCGGCGGCGGGGGCCGTCGGTGCCGTGGGGGCTGCGGCCGGCTGTCTCGGCCGCGGCTTCGGCGGTCCTGTTCGGCGTCCTGCTGTGGTTCGTTGCGGAACTCGTCACCGGCGGCGGGCAGGCCGGGCTCGCGGAACGGCTCCTGGGCGGGTTGCAGACGTTCTGGCCGGTGCTTGTGATCAGGTCCTGCTGCCTGCGCCGGCCGGGCCGACGCGAGCCGCTCGCGGGCACGGCGCCGGCCGGCGCGCCAGCGAGGACCCCGGCGGTTCCCTGGATGTCATTGAACGTCAGCAGCCGGCCGCGGTAGCGGTCCAGGATCGGGCGCGCGTGCATGGTCGCGAAGTCCTCCAGCGGGCAATTCCGCGGCACCCACAATGACCCTTGCGTGGCGGGCAGCCGACTTGATCCTCGAAGAAGCATGACCAGTTGCCCGCGGCGCCACCGGCCTCGATGGGTCATCCGGCGGGGCCCAGGGTGACGGTGGTGAAGTCCGCGGGGGCCCAGCCGGTTTCTACCAGGTCGCGTGTCGAGATCCTCGGCTCTCAGCGGGATGAATGCGGTCTGGTCTGTCTGTTCAGTTAGCACTGCTCGGGCTGTCTGTGGCGGTGTGGCGGTTGATGAT
Organism: Trebonia sp.; assembly: GCA_033854775.1. Classification (GTDB taxonomy): domain Bacteria; phylum Actinomycetota; class Actinomycetes; order Streptosporangiales; family Streptosporangiaceae; genus Trebonia. Next base: position 3,374 of record JAWWPV010000621.1, on the reverse strand, counting down.
CTCGCGGCGGAGCGCAGCGATGACGTCCAGCAGAAGGCCGCCGGCTCCTCAGGCGAGCAGGCCGCTAGGTGCTGTCCGATGGCGGTGAGCGCCAGATCGGCGGACCGGCCGCCGCCCGCGGCGACGTAGGTGGTGAGGTGTGTGCCGTGCTGGATGAGCCGATTTCTCGCGGCTCAGGCGGCCGCTGGCATAGCGCTGGCGGAGGGACAGGCGACAGCGTGCGGGTGAATCCGGGCGGGATGACCAGGTCGTCGGGGGTCAGGTCGTGGATGGTGGAGTGGCCCAGGCCGAGCAGGGCGGAGTCGATGCTGCCGCGCAGGACGTCCAGCACGTTCTCCACGCCGGCCTGCCCGTTGGCGGCCACGGCGATGGCCGGCAGGACCCGGATCGTGGCCGGGGTGCCGTCCAGGTCGTTGCCGCCGTGGTTGGACGCCGAGATCGCGGCCGCCCCGGCGTCGGCGGCCCGCTTCGCGTCGTCGATGCGGGTGACGCCCTTGACCATGAACGGCCCGCCCCACTGCTCGGCCAGCCAGCGCACGTCCTCCCAGGCCAGCAACGGTGAGGCCGCCCACTGCCGGTACGCGCCGAAGAGCGTCGCGGCAGGCTCGCCCCGGCCGGTCATGTTCGGCGCGGTCAGGTCCGGCACGGCTGTCAGTGCGAGTCATGCAAGGCGGCTAACGCTCGGAAGAGTGCTGCGCTTCGGGCAAAACGCCTGGAGAAGGACGCCGTAAACGGTCAGTTCTCAGTGACCGAGGCTCTCAGTGACCGAGGCCAGAAACAGCGAAGGCCCTGAGTGCGTTTCCGCAGTTCAGAGCCCTCTATCGCTCCCGCGCCAAGACTCGAACTTGGAACCTACCGGTTAACAGCCGGACGCTCTGCCGATTGAGCTACGCGGGACCGTCAGCACGGCGGACCGGTGTACCGAGCCCTTTGCTGTGCTGGGAATAAGCGTAGCGCACGTTGGGGGGTGCCCGTGGCACCTAGCCATCCACGGCGGCGATGGCTCCAGGGATATCCGGGCCCAGGGTGGGTAGTCTCCGCCAACGAAGGACAGATAGCCTAGAACAGCCAACGCTACGCAGCGCTGGCCAGCCGGAGGTATGCGGCGTCGGCGATGGCACGGGGACGGTCATCGGCGCCACGCACTGGAGAAAAGGGGACCAGATGCGATACAAGGCAATTTTCGTCGCGGGCGTCGCCGTAGGCTTCGTTGCCGGCGCCAGGGCGGGCCGCGGCGCTTACGACAAGATCGTGGGCTACGGGCAGCAGGTCGCCGGGCACCCGAAGGTGCAGCAGGCCACGAGCGCCGCCCAGGCCAAGGCCACCGAGCTAGCGAAGACCGCGGCGGCCAAGGCGCCGGACTACGCCAAGAACGCGGCGACCAGCGCGGCCAAGACGGCGCAGGCGCAGGTCTCGCAGGTGCCGAAGTACGTGTCGAGCGCCAAGCAGGCGGCGGCGAGCAAGCTCCCACCGCGCTTGGGCGGCACGGGCGACGCGGCGAGCGGCGACCCAGCGGCGGACGGCACGGTGACGAGCGCACAGGACGACGTGGCGGCCGACGGTAACCTCGTCTACCCGGCGGACGGGAGCGCCCCCTCCGTCAACGGGATCAACTACACCCCCGACACGCCCTGAAACCCGGGAAGCAAGAGCGCGGGAAGAACAGCCGAACGCCGACTCCGACTACATCGTCGGCGCCGGCGTTGGCTGGCTATCGCTAGTCCAGGTACCCGCTAGTCCAGGTACTCGCGCAGCAGCAGGGCGCGCGACGGATGGCGGAGCTTGGCCAGGGTCTTGGACTCGATCTGCCTGATCCGCTCCCGGGTCACGCCGAACTCCCTGCCCACCTCTTCCAGCGTCCGAGGGTGCCCGTCGGACAGCCCGAAGCGCAGCTGGATGATCCGCTGCTCCCGCTCGGACAGTTCGCAAAGCACCCGGTCGAGCTGGTCCTGGAGCATGATGAACGCCGCCGCCTCGATCGGCACGACGGCGTCCGCGTCCTCGATGAAGTCGCCGAGGTCGGACTCCTCCTCGCCGATCGGCGACTGGAGCGAGACCGGCTCCTGGGCGATCCGCTGGATCTCCGCGATCCGTTCCGGCTCGACGCCCATCTCGGCGGCGAGTTCGTCGACGGTCGCCTCGCGGCCGAGTTCCTGGTGGAGTTGCCGCTGCACGCGCGCGAGCTTGTTGATCGTCTCGACCATGTGCACCGGCACCCGGATGGTCCGCGCCTGGTCGGCGATCGCCCTCGTGATCGCCTGGCGGATCCACCAGGTGGCGTAGGTGGAGAACTTGTACCCGCGGGTGTAGTCGAACTTCTCCACCGCGCGGATCAGCCCGAGGTTCCCTTCCTGGATCAGGTCAAGGAAGACCAGGCCGCGGCCGATGTACCGTTTGGCGATCGATACGACGAGCCGCAGGTTCGCCTCGATCAGCCGCTGCTTGCCGCGGACGCCGTCGGCGGCCAGCCATTCGAGGTCGGCCCGGTCGCCGTTGGAGAGGGTGAACCCGCTGTTCATCTTCTCCTCGGCGTACAGGCCCGCCTCGATTGACTTGGCCAGCTCGACCTCGTCCTCGGCGGTGAGCAGCGGCACCCGGCCGATCTCCCGCAGGTAGATCCGCACCAGGTCGCTCGTCCCGGCACGGCGCGCGGTATCGGCGTCGGTATCGGGAAGTTTGGTATCTGGCTCCTCTTCGACAGTCGAGTCGAGGACTTCGATGCCCTCGTCGCCGAGCACCCGCACTACCCCGTCAAGTGCGTCCCCGGTTAGCTCGGCCCGGTCGATTGCCGTGGTGACGTCCCCCATCGTCACGAAGCCCCGTGAGCGCCCGAGCGCCACGAGGTCCGTCAACTGCGCTGTAAGCGATGGTCCGCTCGTTACTACGGTGAGGCTCACCCGACCAGTTTGCCCCCCGTTACCCCAGTTACGGGGGACCCAATTTTATTACTCTGACCAGAGGTTTAACCTGTACGCAATCTGTGTAAGTACAGTCGGCAATGTCTCTCCGGTTGGATAGACCGCCACGAATCAGGCACCGGTCGCCCGGTCGAGCAGCCACTTGCGGCGCTGTTCAAGCGCGACGAGCTCCCCGAACATCCGGCCGTATCCCGCCTGGTCTTCCTCCGGGTTCATCCGCTGCAACTTGGCCTTGATCGCGGCGATCTCCCGGCCGACGGACAGCTCACCGACCCGGGCCAGGATGACGTCGGCGTACTTCTCGTCCGGCTCCCCGGCCACCTGGACCTGTTCCACGGCCAACTCGGTCACGAACGCCCGCACGCGGTCGTCCGCCGCCGCCTCAAGGAGCGCGGACGCCCAGTCCCGCGCCCGGCCGGCGCTGCCCACCCCGCCGGCGCCGGCGATCAGCCCGAA
>JAWWPV010000620.1:0-7067 GCA_033854775.1 Trebonia sp. | reverse complement strand
CGCTCATGATTCCTAGAATGGCCAATAGCGGAGTCTGGCGCAGCAGCGCAGGGCAGGAGGCACCGAGGGTGACAGGCCGGCCACTCCGGCGCAGGGAAGTGCTCACTGTGCTCGGGGCCGCCGCGATCCTCGCGGGGGGTTCCGCCAACCTGGGCGTGGCCGACACCCGCCCCGCGAGCCCTCGCCCCGGTGCCCTCGATGCCTACAGTCCCGGCGCGACCTACGCCCCCGACGGCACCGCAGGCAAGACAGCGGCGGTGCCGCGCGCCGACGTCCGCCTCCTCGGCGGCCCGTTCCAGGGCAACCAGCAGCGCGACCTCGCCTACTTGCTCTTCCTCGACCCGGACCGGATGCTGCGCAGCTTCCTGGTCAACTACGGGCTCCCCGTGCGGGCCATGCCCATGGGCGGCTGGGAAAGCCCTACCTCGATGATCCGCGGCCACGTGACCGGCCACCTGCTGTCGGCCCTCGCGTGGGCCTACGCGGGCACCGGCACGACCGCGGGTGACCAGGACCGGCGCGCGCTGAAGGCCAAAGGCGACTACCTTGTCGCCCAGCTGGCGAGCCTGCAAGCCGGGGCGCCGAAGGCTGGCTACAGCTACGGGTACCTCTCGGCATTTCCCGAGCAGTACTTCACGTGGCTGGAGGACGGCCAGGTAAACAGGGTCTGGTCCCCGTACTACATGATCCACAAGTACCTGGCCGGCCTGATCGACCAGTTTCAGCTGGCCGGGAACTCCTTGGCGCTTGACGTGGCGTTCCGACTTGCCGACTGGGTTGACCGCCGCACCAGGAACCTGTCCTACCAGCACATGCAGGCGATCCTGCAGACCGAGTTCGGCGGCTTGCCGGAGGCCCTCGCCAACCTCTACGCGATCACCGGGGACCCGGCGACCCTGAAGACCGCGGAGCGGTTCTACCACGCGCGGTTCCTCGACCCCCTAGCCGCCAACACCGACAAGCTCAACGGCGCGCAGTGCAACGTCTCGACGCCGAAGGTCATCGCGTCCCTGCGGCTGGCGGAAGAGACCGGGAACGAGAAGTACTGGAACGCGGCAGTTAACTTCTGGCGCATCTCGACGGCCCACCACTCGTACGCGATCGGCGGCCAGGGCAATCACGAGCACTGGGGACCGCCGGACACGGTCGCAGGCGCGCTCTCGAACTACAACTGCGAGGGCTGCGTCAGCTACAACATGCTGAAGCTCACCAGGCTGCTGCACTTCCACGATCCTGGCAACGCGGCCTACATGGACTACTACGAGCGCACCCTCGTCAACCACCTGCTCGGCACCCAGGACCCGGGCTCCCCGCACGGCTTCGTCGCCTACTACACGGGCCTGTCGCCAGGCGCGCACAAGCAGGACCCGTCGAACTACTTCCCCGGCGCCAACGAGAACGTCTTCGCGACGGACTACGACACGTTCACCTGCGACACCGCGACCGGCCTGGAGACACCGACCCGCTTCACCGACACGATCTACACCCGAGACCCAGACGGCGCCCTCCGCGTCAACCTCTTTATCCCCTCGCGGGTCAGCGCCGACGGCCTGACGTTCCGCCAGGCGACAAGCATCCCCGACGCCCCTGCGGTAACGCTCGCGGTCGAAGCGGGCACCGGCTCGATGACCCTGAGAGTCCGCGTCCCCGGCTGGGCCACGTCCGCGCGGGCAACCCTGAACGGAAGACCGCTATCCCCGCCGACCTTGCCGGCGGTCGTCGAGGTCACGCGCGTGTGGCGGCCGGGCGACGAGCTCCTGATCTCCCTCGGCATGGAGCTGGCCCTGTGGCCTGCGCCCGACAACCCGCGGGTCGCGGCGCTCGCCTACGGCCCTGTCGTCCTGGCGGCCCTGACGGGCGACGCCTCGCGCATGCCGGCCCTCGACGTGTCTTCTGTCCGGCAGGTGAGCGCGTCGCCCCTGGCCTTCGAGGCGCGCGGGTCCTTCGGGACCCCGGGTGACGCCCGCCTCATCTCCCTCATTCCGGTCTGCGACGTGACCCACCAGCGCTACACGACCTACTGGCGGGTCCAGTAGGCCGGGCCGGATGGCTGAGCGCCGGCCGCTCTCGACCACGTTCGCTCATCCGTCGCGGTCCCACGGCGGTGCCGAGTTCGGCTCGTTACGCGCGTCCCGCGGCCGTTCGGGATAGGGCGGCCGTTCAGGGTAAGGCGCGGGGTAACGCGAGCGCTCAGGGTAACGCGGCTGCTGGGGATAGCGCGGCTGCTGGGGGTAACGCGAGCGCTCAGGGTAACGTGGCTGCTCGGGATAGGGCGGCTGCTCGGGATAGCGCGGCTGCTGGGGGTACCAAGGCTCTTCGGGATAGGGCTGCTGTTCGGGGTACCAAGGCTGTTCGGGATAGGCCGATTGCTCGGGGTAACCCGGCTGTTCGGGATACCAAGGCTGTTCCGGATAACCCGGAGCCTCGAGTGGCGGGAAGTCGGTGACTCCCGCGCCGTGCCTGGGCGCCTGCCGCCCGCCGCGGGCCGTGCGCAGCCCCAGCCGCAGCGCGAGCGCGGTGGCGGACAGCAGGAACAGTACCCCGGTAACGGCGAGCCAGTGCCCGAGGTAGGGGTCAAGCGACAGGTCCGTCGTGCGCGGGAAATGCGAGGGAATACGGAAGATCAGCGGGAACCAGATCAGCAGCAGCAGGCCGGAAAGCACCACGGGGACGCGCAGGTAGTTGATCCAGGGCACCGTCGGCAGTTTCGGCGGGCGATGCCTGAAGACCGCCATGACCGACTTGTCGGCGAGCGCGTACAGCGGCATCAGGATCAGGTCGTGGCCGATGACCGCGCCGGCGAACCAGACGGCGACGCCGACGGGCTTGCCGTGCAGCAGCACGGCCCCGGCGTACCAGGCGAGCGCGAAGCTGCCGACCATGGTGAGCAGGTGCAGCGGGTTCGCGCCGTACCAGCGGGAGAACCAGCGCATGTCAACTCCGGAAGGTCAGGCGGTTGACCCACTTGGTGTTGTGCACGCCTGGGCAGGCGGGCACGATCACCCGGGCCGGGTAGCCGTGGTCGAGCGTGAGGTCCGCGCCGTTGACCCGGAAGGCCAGCAGCGAGTCCTGGTCCATGATCTGCCCCGCGGACAGGGCCGCCTGGTTGAATCCCCCGCCGTGCTGCAGTGACTGCACCAGGACGCTCGACGGGCTGGTGACGCCCGCCATCGCGGCGAGGTCGCGCAGCCTGACGCCGGTCCAGGCCTGGTTATCGGTGGACCAGCCTTCGACGCACGCGATAGGCAGGCTGGCGGTGTGCTGTTCCATGCGGAGCAGGTCGGCCCGGCTCAGCACCACGGGGGCATGGCTCGCCTGGGCGTCGGTACGGATGGTGAGCCGCCAGGATTCCCCCGTCTCAGACGCGACGATCCCCGCGTTGCGCGCGGTGTTGTTGACCTGGAAATCGCCCGCGGTGGCGCCACTGACCTGCTGGTTGTGCGGCGCGAGCAGCGCGGTCCGGCGCAGGGACCCGCCCAGGGACTGGCCCACGGACAGCGCCGCGACGAGGGCTGAGCCCGCGCCGGCGAAGGCGAGCACGCCGCGCCGGGAGATCGTCGGAGCGGCGGGCGCCACGGGGGCCAGGTACCCCGCGTCCGGTGGCTCCGGGCGCGTGTGGGCGAGGTTCGTGCGCAGCTCCCCCCAGAAGCCGCGGCTGCGCAGCGCCCTGATCATGGTGGGCAGCTTGAGCGGGACGTGGACGACGAAGCCGGCGATGAACACCCAGGCGCCGTAGAAGTGCAGCGTGTAGAAGGAGGTTGGGAACGGGTACCAGGTCTGGATGTTCAAGATCCCCGTCGCGAACTCGAACACCGCCCCGCCGACGAGCAGGAACAGCGACAGCCGTTCCAGCATGTGCGCGGGCGAGCGCAGCGGCGGCCACTCGAACAGCTTCGGCAGCACCGACCACAGCTTGAACAGCAGGATCGGCACCAGCGTCAACCCAAGCGTGACGTGGACGCCCTGGGTGACCCGGTAGAGCCAGTAAGGGTGCGTGGGCCAGGAGAACAGGTAGAAGCCGAGCAGGCCCTTGCCCGGTGTCGTGTCATTGACCGGGTTGAGGCCCGGGTTGTAGGCGGCGTAGGACAGCAGGCCGGTCGCGAACAGCACGGGGATGGACACCAGCAGCATCAGTCCGATTACCGAGGTCAGCCAGGGGCCGCGGACCGGGCTGCGCCAGAACGACCGGCGGAACGGCCCGGGGGGACCGGACGGATCGGTCATGAGCGTGGGATCCGTCATGAGCGAGGGATCGGTCATGCGCGACCTCACGAGCCGACCGCCTTGCCCCCGTCCAGGATGCTGATGGCGTCCTGGCAGGAACCACTTGTCCACGGGATCCAGACCACGGCGGCCCGGGCGCGGCTCCGCGCGACCGGGACGAGCAGCGTGGGCACTGGTTGCACGCACTCGTGGTAGTACCGGGTGAGACCGGACGGGTTGTACAGCGGCTGCCCGGCGCCTTCGTCGATGATCGCGCTGAACTTGCGGGCCTTGACCGCCTCGTCGGCGCTGTGGCGGTAGCTCGTGATCCCGGACTTGTCGGTGGCGCGCAGGACGTCGTACACCGCGCCGGGGACCGCGGCCGGCGCCACGCCCGCCAGCAGGCTCAGGCTGGGGTCGGCGGGGTCCACGACGTCGCCGCCGAACGCCCGCATGCCCGCGACCAGCCGCTCGCCGGCGGCGCGGTCGGCGCTGGTGGGAATCGCCTGGGACGGATGGGAGCCGGCCAGCAGGAAAACGGACTGGGCGAGGACGAGCGCGCCCGCCACGGTCGTGGCCCAGCGGGCCTTGCCCCGGTCCGAGCCACCGCCGAGCGCCAGCCCCGCGAGCAGCGCCACCGCGAGGTACGCGGGCAGCATGTCGTTGATAGTGCCGCCGCTCTGGACCAGGGTGACGTAGCCCTCGACCGCCAGGGCGGCGCAGCCGGCGAGCAGCTCGCGGGGCACCCGGCGCGCGCCGATGAGGGCGGCGCACGCGGCCAGGCCCGTCGCGGTCAGCAGCGCCGTCCAGAACCAGCCGAAGTTGCCGTAGGTCAGCGCGTGCTGGCTCATCTGCTTGAAGATGTAGTAGGTGTACCAGCCGCCGCTGGCGAGCTTGATCGCGAGCGTGCTGACGCCGAGCACCGCGACCTCGGTCAGCGCGGCGACGCAGGCGAGCCTGCGTCGCGGCCCGGTTAGCAGCGCGGCGGTCACCACGACCACTTCGGCGAGCCCGGTCTGCTTGGTGAGGGCCGCAGCCGCGAGCAGCGCGCCGACGGCGATGGCGCCGCGCGTGCCGCGCATGTGCCGGGCGGCGTACAGCCCGCCGATGCTGAGCGCGAGGAACAGCGAGTCGACCCGGCCAACGTCGAACCAGGTGCCCGCCGCGAAGTAGGTCGCGGCGAACACGCCCGCGGCACCGGTCCCGGCCGCGATGCTCCCCGTTTCGCGCTGGACCAAGCGGGCGAGCAGCGCGAAGCAGGCGAGCGAGGACACCAGGGACACCAGCCGCAGCGACAGGTACGAGGTACCGAGCACGCGGGCGACGGCGGCCGACACGTAGAAGTAGAACGGCGGGTACCCGTCAGGGACGTACCCGGCGGTCGGCGCCGGGTACAGCGGCTGCCCCGCCAGGATGCGGTGCACCTCGACGAGCGAGTTGCCCTCTAGCGATTCGAGCGCGAACGGGTAATCCAGCCGGCTCAGCGCGACGAACAGGTAGGCGCCGATCGCGACGACGCCGGCCAGCGCCGCGGCCAACTGCGCGGCACGGGGTGCCCGCTGCCGCCGGGGCGGCCGGTCAGGGGCCGGCCTGGCGGCCTCCCGTGGGCGCGACAGGATGCCCGGAGTGCGGCTGAGGGTCATGCCAGGTATTACACGGCATACGGCCATGGCGGGGCACGGAATTCGTCTTACGATTTAATGACCAATCAAGATCTTACGAATTGATGAAAACACGCGGCGTTGCGGACTACCCAGCCGGTGATACTCATACTGTCGGGGCCATGCGCGTCCTGGTCACCGGCGGTGCCGGCTTCATCGGATCCCATGTCGTCGAAGCGCTCGCGAGCGCGGGTCATGAGGTGCGGGTGCTTGACGCGCTGCTGCCGTGCGTCCATCCCGGCGGCGTCCCCCCCTTCTCCGGTGACCCCGGCTTCGAGTTCGTGCATGGCGACGTCCGGGACGCGCAAACGGTCGACGACGCGCTGCGCGGCATCAACGTGGTCTGCCACCTGGCGGCGATGGTCGGGCTCGGCGTCGACTTCGACGACGCGCCGCTGTACGCCGGCTGCAACGACCTGGGGACCGCGGTCCTGCTTGCCGCCATGGCCCGCGCGAGATCCAGCCGGCTGGTCATGGCCTCGTCGATGGTCGTCTACGGCGAGGGCGCCTACTCGTGCGCCGGGCACGGGCTGGCCGCCACGCCGCCGCCGCGACAGGCCGCCGACCTCGACGCGGGCAGTTTCGAGCCGCGCTGCGAGCGCTGCGGCGAGCCGCTGTCACCGGAGCTGGTCCCCGAGGAAGCGCCGCTCGGGCCGCGCAACGTCTACGCCGACACCAAGGTCGCGCAGGAGCACCTCGCTGGATCATGGGCCAGGGCGACTGAGGGGCACGCCGTGGCGCTGCGCTATCACAACGTGTACGGTCCCGGGATGCCGCGCGACACGCCGTACGCCGGGGTGGCGTCGTTCTTCCGCTCCTGCCTGGAGGCCGGCCGCGCGCCGCGGGTCTTCGAGGACGGGGCGCAGCTGCGGGACTTCGTCCACGTCCGTGACGTGGCCGGCGCCACTGTCACCGCGGTTGAGGCGGTCGGCGGCCCGGCCGTCCCAGGCGGGCCGGGCGCCCTGCGCGCCTACAACGTGGGCAGCGGTACCCCGCGCACCGTGGGCCAGCTGGCGTCGGCGCTGGCCAGCGCCTACGGCGGGCCCCGTCCGGTTGTCACCGGCGAGTACCGGCTGGGCGACGTCCGGCATGTCGCCGCGTCCAGCGACCGCATCTCGCGGGAACTGGGGTGGCGGGCGGCCGTGCCGTTCGCCGAGGGGGTCGCGGAGTTCGCCACAGTGCCAGCCGGTCGAGGGCCAGCCG
>JAWWPV010000619.1:0-6374 GCA_033854775.1 Trebonia sp. | reverse complement strand
CCGCGTCGGGTGAAGTCATGCTGCCTCCGGTCGTCCCGCCGGCGAGGGAGACGCGGCGAGCGCTGCCGTCAGCCTACCGCCGGGCCGACGCGCGGCCCGGACCTGCGACATCAGGCTGGCAGCCGCTCTCACCTCGCCGTATACGGGCAACGTGGCCCCGACCGGAGGGTAGCGCGCCCGTTCTGACCCGGTTTGTCGCGGCCTGTTAGCGATAACTTTTCGGGAACGCAAGTCTAGATTGTCCCCACAAGTCGTCCTATTGTCGTCGGTATCACGTGACTGGCGTCACAGGATCCAATAATGTGATCGTTAACATCTGCCTACGGAGTTCCCTTCAAAGGCGACAGCTGGAGGTCCGCGATGAAGAAAATCGACCCCAAGGTCGACGAGGCCATACAGACACTGAACATGAAGGACGGGCCCTCGCGGCGCAAGCTGCTGGCGGGAACTGGCCTGGTCAGCGCTGCGGGAGCGGCCACGGCCCTGCTCTCGGCGTGTACTTCGGCCAGCAGCAGCGGCACCGTGAAGATAACGGAGTCGGGCGCGGCCGCGGTCGCGGGAAACTTCCCGAAGACCCCCGCCTGGAAGTTCTGGTTCGTGAACCACGCCGACACGAACGAGTTCTTCACGCCGACCAAGTACGGGTACGCCGACGCGGCGGCCCTGCTCGGCCTGCCCACGCCGAACTGGGGCGGCGACCCCAACTCGAACGAAGCCAACATGATCAACTACATGAAGTCCGCCATGAGCGCCAAGGCGGACGGGATCGCGCTGGCTGCCATCTCCGACACCGCCTTCACCGGCACGGTGTCGCAGGCGATGGACTCCGGGATACCGGTGCTCACCTACAACGCGGACGGAAGCTACAAGAACGGCGTGCCGTCGATCGGCACCAACCGGCTCGCGTACGTTGGCCAGGCGCTGTACATCTCCGGCCAGGTGATGGGCGAGCAGATCAAGACGCTCGTCCCGGGCGGCGGGCGCATCGCGATCTTCATCGCGACCCCGGGAACCGGCAACATCCAGCCTCGCTACGACGGCGCCAAGGCGGCCCTCGGCAGCGCCTACCAGATCGACGAGATCGCGACCACCACGGTCGACGGCACCGAGCTGTCCGACGAGAAGTCCTACCTGCTCGGGCACAAGTCCACCCTCAAGGGCGCGTTCGCCGTGGACTCCGGGTCCACCGCGAACCTGGCGGCGGCACTGGCCGGATCGGGCGTGACGGTCCCGGCCGGAGGGTTCGACACGGACCCGCGGACGCTTAACGCCCTGCAGGCCGGCAAGGTCAACTTCACGATCTTCCAGGACCCGTATCAGCAGGGCTTCCTGCCGGTGCTCTACATGTACCTGTACAACCTGTCCGGCGGGCAGCTGGCGCCGCCGGACACCGACACCGGCCTGACCGTGCTGAACAAGGGCAACGTCGGCCAGTTCCTGAAGAACAGCCGGTTCCAGGGCGGGGCCTCGGCCCAGGCGTACCTGCCGCGGCCAGCAGGCGCCATTAGCCAGCCGATGGCGACCACCAGCACCTGACGGGCCCGGTAGCACCTTGGCAGGACCTCCGCGGGGTACCGGGCGGCAGCGTGGCCGCCCGTACCCTGCGGGCTGATACATGCGCTCCGATCACGCCCTCGAGGGCGGACGGCATCAATAGATTGGACATTTTCTCGTGAGTGAGACCGCCGAGCGGAGTCCCGGACTGGCCGGGACGCCTCCGGGAGGGCCGGCGACCGGGCAAAACCAGGCGCTAGCGGTGCTGCGCCGGCTAGGCGTGCTCCTGACCCGGCAGCGCGAGGCGACGGTGTTCGTGGTCGCGGCCGCGATGTTCATCTACTTCGCGCTCAACCCCGGATCTTCCTCGGCCTTCGTCTCGAAGGCCAACCTCGTCACGCTGTTCTCAAACCCCTCGAACGCGTCGGGCATCGCCATCATCGCGCTGGGCGAAGTGTTCCTGCTGATCAGCGGTGAGATCGACCTCTCGGTCGGCTTCGTCGTCGGGTTCGCCCCTTACTTCATGCACTTCCTGACCGACTTCTACGGCTTCCCCGGCCTGCTCGCGATCCTTTTCGCGCTGATATTCGGGGCAGTGGTCGGCATGGTGAACGGCTTCTTCACGGTCACGCTCGGCTTGCCTTCGTTCATCACCACGCTGGGCACGAGCTTCATCCTGCTCGGGCTCATCGGCACCACCTCCCACGACCAGCCGGCCACGATCCCGCCAGACGTGCTGGGCATCGGCAAGTGGATCGCCACCTACTCGTGGGCGGACCTGGTGTGGGCGATCGCGCTCACCGTGGTGTTCCATATCGTGCTCACCCGGACCCGCTGGGGCCTGCACACGATCGCGGCGGGCGGGAACCTGCTCGGGGCGCGTGAGGCCGGCATCCACGTGAACCGGATCAAGTACGGCAACTTCATGATCAGCGGGACGCTCGGGGCGCTCGTCGGCCTGCAGACCATGTACTTCACGAGCAACATCGCCCCCACCGCCGGCTCGTACACGCCGATGTTCTACGCCGTCGCCGCCGCGGTGATCGGCGGCACCGCGATGCTGGGCGGCTCGGGGACAATCATCGGCGCCTTCTTCGGCGCGATCGTGCTGGCCATCCTGCTCGACGGATTGCCGATCATCGGGGTGAGTGCCGACCCGGTGAACATCGTCTTCGGCGTCATCGTCCTCGTCGCGATGGTCGCGAACGTGTGGCTGACCCGGGTACGAGAGAGGGGAACGCGTTAGCGTGACCGAGAACGTTTCACCGAATGGCGACGTGCTCCGTGTCGAGCATGTCTCCAAGCGCTACGGCGCGGTGACCGCGCTTACCGACGTCAACCTGCGGCTGGCGAAGGGCGAGGTGCTCAGCCTGATCGGCGACAACGGCGCCGGCAAGTCCACCCTCCTCAAGATCATCTGCGGCTTCCAGCCGCCAACGACCGGGAAGATCATCCTCGAGGGCGAGGAAGTGCAGCTGAAGTCGGTCGATCACGCCCGGTCGCTCGGCATCGACGCCGTGTACCAGGACCTCGCGGTGATCAACCAGCTCACCGTGTACCAGAACATGTTCCTCAACCGGGAGAAGGTCCGCTGGCCGCTGCTGAACAGCAAGGCCATGCGCCGGGAGGCCAAGGAACGGCTGGACGAGATGGGCGTGCAGATCCCGAACATGAACGCGCTGGTCGCCCAGTTGTCCGGTGGTCAGCGGCAGGCGATCGCGGTGGCGCGCTCGGTGTTCTCCAATCCCAAGATCCTGCTGCTTGACGAGCCGCTCGCCGCGATGGGGGTCAAGGAGGGCTCGCTGATCCTTGAGCTCATCAGCCAGCTCAAGGAACGGGGCGACGTCTCGATCATCATCATTGCGCACAACTACGGCCAGGTGCTCGAGGTGTCCGACCGGGTGAACATGATCCAGGACGGCAAGATCACCCTCGACAAGCGCAGCTCCGAGACCTCCGCCGACGAGCTGACCGAGATGGTCGTGGCGGAGTACCGGAAGGCCCTGGAGGAGCGCCGCCGCGGCACAGCGGCGTCGTTAGCGGTGGTTCGCGGCCCCCGGCGGACGCGGCCTCATCGGCCGTGCCCGGGGGCTCCCGGGCCGCCGCAGCCTGCTGGATCGCGCCGCACCGGGACCGCTTGGCTCCGGGCGGCCCCCAAGCCGCGATGAGTCCACGACTAGGCTATCGATCGGCGGCAATCCATGTTTTTCACGCGTTCAGGGGGACACCACGGTAAGCGAGCGGCTGACGGGGCGCGGTAGTTCGTCGGCCAGCACGCTATACGACGTGGCGCGTCAGGCGGGAGTGTCCACCGCCACCGTCTCGCGGGTGGTGCACGGCCTGGACGGGGTTCGCCCGACGACCAGGCGGCGTGTCCTTGAGGTCATTGAGGCCCTCGGGTACGTACCCGACGGCGCGGCCCAGAGCATGGTCCGCGGGCGCAAGGAAGTGATCGGGCTCGTCGCCATAGAAAGCCGCGGGCCGGAGACGGAGATCGAGCAGGAGGGACTGCTGTTCATCGAGGAGGTGCTGCGCGGGGTTGAATCCACGCTCAGCCCGCTCGGCTGGCCCGTGCTGATCTCCTTCCGTCGTGCCGCCGACGAAGCGGGCACCTACCCCTGGCTGCAGAAGATCTCGGCGAAGGTCGACGGGCTGCTGATCGCCGAGGGCATCGACTCGCAGAAACACCTGGCCAGGCTGGCTTCGCGCATCCCGGTCACGCTGATCTCCGGTCCCCCCGACGAGTCGCGCGTCGACGTCGTGCACGCCGACAACCGCGCCGGGACCAGCGCACTGGTGAGCCACCTGATCGAACGGCACGGCAAGTCCAGGCTGTGCTACGTCGGCGGCCCGCCCGAGGCACCGGACGCCAGGGAGCGGCGCGAGGCCTTCGAAGAAGAGCTCGCCAGGCATCCCGGGGTGCGGATGACGGGATCCTTCGAAGGCCGGTTCGCCGCGGTCAGCGGCCAGCTCGCGGTCCGCGAGATCCTCGCCTGGCCGCGCCGCGAGGCTCCCGACGCCATCGTCTGCGCCAATGACCAGATGGCGATCGGCGCCATGCGGGAACTCCAGGCCGCCGGGATAAGAGTCCCCGCGGACATCGCCGTGACCGGGTTCGACGACATTCTCCTCGGCGCCCTGCTCGCCCCGCCGCTGACGACGGTTCACCAGCCGATGCGGCTGCTCGGTGAGCGTGCCTGTGCCCTGCTGCTCGACCGGATCGCCGACCCCGCGCTGCCGCACCGGGTGGAGCGGCTGCCCACCGAGCTGATCGTGCGGGAAAGCTGCGGCTGTAACACCGCGGCGTTACGCCGCAGCAGGGCTAGCCGCCGGACGGGAGCGCGAGTTAATCTTCGAAACTGGCCCGCAGCCAACACTGTCTGACTCGATCGCCCGATCCGCTACAAGCCCGAGGTGCCCGACAGATGCCCGATCGCCAGTTCCCGAAGCCGGACGAGATCTTCGAGCTCATGCGGTTCAAGAAGCCGGAGCTCGACGCGAAGAAGCGGCGGCTGGCGTCCGCGCTGACGATCTACGACCTGCGCGATATCGCCAGGCGCCGGACGCCGAGGGCCGCCTTCGACTACACCGACGGCGCCGCCGAGTCCGAGATCTCGCTCAACCGCGCCAGGCAGGCGTTCGAGGACGTCGAGTTCCACCCGTCCATCCTCAGGGACGTCTCGACGGTCGACACCTCGACGACCGTCTTCGGCGGGCCGTCAGCGCTGCCGTTCGGCATCGCCCCCACCGGCTTCACCCGCCTCATGCACACCGAGGGCGAGAGGGCCGGCGCGGGCGCGGCGGGAGCGGCGGGCATCCCCTTCTCGCTGTCCACCCTCGGCACCACCTCGATCGAGAACGTGCAGGCCGCCAACCCGAACGGCCGCAACTGGTTCCAGCTCTACGTCATGCGCGACAGGGAGATCTCCTACGACCTGGTCCGCCGCGCGGCCGCCGCCGGCTTCGACACGCTGTTCTTCACCGTCGACGCCCCCGTCGCCGGCGCCCGGCTGCGCGACAACCGCAACGGCTTCTCGATCCCGCCGCAGATCACCCTCGGCACCGTGCTCAACGCGATCCCCCGCCCCTGGTGGTGGTTCGACTTCCTGACCACCCCCAAGCTTGAGTTCGCCTCGCTCACCTCCACCGGCGGCACGGTCGGCGAGCTGCTCGACGCGGCGATGGACCCCACGATCAGCTTCAAGGACCTCGACGTCATCCGTGAGCTATGGCCCGGCAAGATCGTCGTCAAGGGCGTGCAGAACGTCGAGGACTGCCGGACCCTCGCCGACCTCGGGGTCGACGGGATCGTGCTGTCCAACCACGGCGGCCGCCAGCTCGACCGCGCCCCTGTCCCGTTCTACCTGCTGCCCCAGGTGGTCAAGGCCGTCGGCGGGCGGACCGAGGTCGCGATCGACACCGGGATCATGAACGGCGCCGACGTCGTCGCGTCCATCGCCATGGGAGCGCGGTTCACCCTGGTCGGCCGCGCCTACCTGTACGGCCTGATGGCCGGCGGCCGGGCCGGCGTCGACCGCGCCATCGAGATCCTCCGCAGCCAGGTCATCCGCACGATGAAGCTGCTTGAGGTGGCCAGCGTGGCCGAGCTGAACCCCGGGCACGTCACCCAGCTGCGCCGCCTCGCCCCCATCAGGGAGGGCGGCGGCTGAGGGAGTCAGGCGGCCCCCGTTCGGGATCCGCAAAAAACAAAGAAGCACAAAGGATGCATCCGAACGGAAGCGGCTGACTCACCCCCGACCCGCTCTCCTGTCGCGGAGCAGGCGCTCCGCGCTTCTTGCTGTTATCAGAGCAAGCGGAGCTTCACTCAGCGGCCAGAGACCGATGGTTGTGGCAACGGGCCGCCTATAGGCGGCCCGTTG
>JAWWPV010000618.1:0-6309 GCA_033854775.1 Trebonia sp. | reverse complement strand
ACCACCCCGAGCGGGTCGCCGACGAGATCATCACGGCCACCCGCGACGCGCGACCGGCGCGCCCGGCAGGATAACCGGCCGATCACCTCATTCCCGAGGACCGAGCGGGCCCGCCGGTGCCCGGCGCTCCGCGCCAATCCAGTCTTCCGCCTCGGCGAGCCACCGCGGGTCCCGCCATGGCGGGATCCCCTCGACGGGCTCTGGCGCCTTGATGTCGGTGAAGTCCATGACAACCAATCATTATCCCGAACGACTGCGGCTTACTCCCCCGCGCCGCCGCGACTCGGCCCGCCGGCGAACGGGCCGCCACCGCGGTCGTTCCTGGCCGCGGGTAGCGTGGCCAGCATGCATGTCAGGATCGGGATTTCACTGGGAGCGGCCGGGGTTCCCGGCGAGTTCGAGGCGGCGGTCGGGCTGCTTGAGGCGACCGGGGTCGATTCGCTGTGGCTGCCGGAGATCGTGTACGGGCCGACGGTCGAGCCCTTCATCGGGATGACGTACGCGCTGGCGAAGACCACGCGGCTCAAGGCGGGCAGCGGGATCTCCGTCCTGCCCGGGCGCCATCCCGTGCTTGTCGCCAAGCAGCTGGCCTCGCTCGCGGGACTGGCACCGGGCCGGGTGCTGCCCGTGTTCGGGCTCCAGCCGGCCCAGGCGGCCGAGCGCGCGCTGTTCCCCGTGCCGTCCGGGCAGCGGGGCGCGGTCTTCGACGAGGCGCTGACCCTGCTGCGGCAGATGCTGACCAGCGACGAGGTGACGTTCCACGGCTCCTTCTTCACCGTGGAGGGCGCGTCGGCGGGCCCGCTGCCGGCCAAGCCGCTTGACATCTGGCTCGGCGGATCGGCGCCGGCCGGGCTGCGCCGGGTGGGACGGCTCGCCGACGGCTGGCTCGGCTCGCTGCTCACCCCCGCGGAAGCGCGCGATGCGGTCGCCACGATCAACGCCGCCGCCGACCAGGCCGGGCGCGAGGTGGACCAGGACCACTTCGGGACCAGCCTGGCAGTCGCGTTCGGCGGCATCCCCGACGCGCTCGCGGCCTCCATCAGGCGACGCCGGCCCGATGCCGACCCGGCGTCCCTGGTCGCGGACGGCTGGGCCGGCGCCAGGGAGATGATCTCCGCGCTCGCCGACGCGGGGCTCAGCAAGTTCGTCGTCAGGCCCGCGGTCCCGCCGGAGTCCCTTGATGACTTCATCGCGGGCTTCGCCCGCGAGCTCATGCCACTGCAAACCTGAGTGGTCGGTAAATGGGCGGCGTCAGCCGACCTCGGACAGTCCCTTCTGCAGATCGTCAGCGTTCATCGCCGGGGCTAGCTGCACGTTGGCGTTCAGCTCCCTGAAGAACGGCTCCGCGAACGTCGGTATGCCGGCCGCGTCCGGCAGGTCAAACACCATGAACGCGGTCCGCAGCCCGTCGAAGGTCGTAAAGTACATCGCCTCCGGCTTCCACCGCTCGGCGGCGCGCTGCATGGCTGCGCCCAGGGTGCCGTCCTTGATCGCCTGGTTTCCTGACTCAACCGGCATGCTGATCCTTGCCATGATGCGCACGATTACCCCCCGTTGAACTCTGGCCGCCGCTGCGGCTCGCCGCCACGGCCCGGCCCCCCCGGATGCCGCGGCGCCCACACGACCGCTAGGGCGAGGTGACGGGAACCAGCCCGGGCACATCCGGTGCCGAACGCCACCAGATGAACCGCGAACCGTCCCGGGCGGTCTGTACCCGCCGGCCCGAAGCGGCAACCACCCGCCCAAACGCGCTAATCAGGACCGCTTCGCTGACTCGGGTTGCCCTGGGCGTCGAGTGCTTCCTTTGAGTACCCGGCGACCTGCTTGTAGCCATCGGACAGGGCCCGCAGCTCCGCGGGCTTGAGCACGTCGTTGATGTCACGGAAGGGCTTGTCGCCCGTCCGCTCGTAGACCTCGCGGAGGATCGCGTCCGGCGGGTTGGTCCGGTTCGTCAGCACGACCCGGCTGGTCGGCGGCCGGCGCAGGTCGTCGTAGCGCGCGAGCGCCGCTACCGGGTCCGGCTCCACGGTGAGGCACTCGGCGAAGGCCTTGGCGTCCAGCATGGCCTGCCCGGCGCCGTTCGACCCGCGCGGCACCATGGGGTGCGCGGCGTCGCCGAGCAGCGTCACCCGGCCGAAGCTCCAGCGGTCGAGCGGGTCCTGGTCCACCATCGGGTACTCAAGGACGTGCTCAGTGGCGCGCAGCAGCGCGGGAACGTCAAGCCAGTCGAAGTGCATACCGGCGAACGCGTCGATGAAGTCCTCGAGGCGACCTTCCCTGGTCCAGTCGCGCAGGCTGTGCCGCGGGGTGTCCAGCTCGGCGACCCAGTTGACGAGCTGCCTGCCCGCACCGTCGGCGTCGTTGACGATCGGGTAGATGACCAGCTTGCCGGTGGCGAGCCAGCCGACCCGCGCGAAGGTCGCGCCGCTGAGGAAGGGCTCCCACAGGGTGACGCCCCGCCACATGTTGACGCCCGAATAGCGCGGCTCGCCCTCCTCCGGGTACAGCTGCTTCCGTACGGCGGAATGGACACCGTCGCAGCCGACCAGGACGGTGCCACTTTGCGCGGGGCGCGGCCGGCCGCTCGCGGTGTCGCTGAACCGCGCGGTGACGTCCGGCCCGTTGTCGGTGAAGCCGGAGCACTGCCAGCCAAGGCTGACGCTCTCCGGGCCAAGCCTGGCCACCACGGCGTCGTACAGGATCCGCTGGAGGTAACCGCGGTGAATCGAGAACTGGGGCCACTGGTAGCCGGCGGACCGGCCGAGCGGCTCACGGTAGATGAACTGGCCGAACCGGTTATAGAAGACGGACTCCTCGGTCGTGACCGATTCGCCGGCGAGGTCGTCCTCCAGGCCAAGCTCGCACAGCAGCCTGGTGGCGTGCGGCAACAGGTTGATCCCGACGCCAAGCGCGCCGATGCCCGGTGCGCTCTCATAGATATGGCATGGCACGCCGGCCCGGTGCAGGCTCAGGGCCAGCGTCAGGCCGGCGATCCCCCCGCCCGCGATCATGACAGTCATGTACTCGAACATAACTCTCACAACCCCACCTTACGGAATAGCCGCGAGCACAATTCCTTCATACGAAACATTGAGCCAAGGGGCGCCGGTCCGGCCTGGCCCCTTAGCGCGGCAGGTCGCGCGGGTCCCTGGCGGGTGTCGCCTCCTCGAAGATCAGCATCGTCTGGGTCGAGTTGACCTCGGGGATGTCCTGGAGCCGCGCCACCACCACGTCGCGCAGGGACACAGCGTCGCGGGCGCGGACGCGCAGCAGGATGTCGTGCTCGCCGGAGACGAACGCGATGTGGTCGATCTCTGGCATCGTCAGCAACTGGGCGCGCACCGACTTCCACGACCGCTGTGCGATGTCGAGGTAGACGTAGGCCGACAGCGCGTACCCGGCTCGCACCGGATCGATGATCGCGGCGTACCCGGTGATCACGCCCTCGTGCTCCAGGCGGGCCACCCGGGCGTACGCGCTCGCCCGCGAGATGTGGATCAGGTCGGCGAGTGCGCGCATGGACATCCGGCCATCGGCGCGCAGCGCCTCGACGATCATCCGGTCGGTGTCGTCCATCGCTGCCATATGTCCATGCAGGCTGTCCGCAGGAAGGTCACGGGAAGTCATATGGCCAAAATACCGCGTCGATCGAAGCAATACGTATCGTCTTTCGGTTGGCTGCTGGAAATTTGGTCGTTTCAGGGGAGACTTTCTAGAAAAGAGCCGTTGAAGGGAGGGGCCGTGACGACCCTCGGCTACCCCAGCGAAACGGCGAACGCCGGCAGCCTGCTGCCGAGCGCGGCACCGCTTCAACTGATCGATCAGGACGGCCGGCCCGCCGGTAACCCGGGCGGGCTGCCGTTCCCCCGCCCCGACGTCCTGCGCGAGCTGTACCGCCGCATGGTGCTCGGGCGTCGCTTCGACACCCAGGCCACCGCCCTGACCAAGCAGGGCAGGCTCGCCGTCTACCCGTCCTCGCGCGGCCAGGACGCCTGCCAGGTCGGGGCGGCGCTCGCGCTGCGCGAGCAAGACTGGCTGTTCCCCACCTACCGCGACTCGGTCGCCATCCTCACTCGCGGCGTGCCCGCCGAGGAGACCCTGACCCTGCTGCGCGGCGACTGGCACTGCGGCTACGACCCCTACGAGCACCGGGTCGCGCCGCAGTGCACTCCCCTGGCGACCAACACGCTGCACGCCGTCGGCCTCGCCTACGCCGCGCGGCTGAGGAAGCAGGACCAGGTCGCGCTCGTACTGCTCGGCGACGGCGCCACCAGCGAGGGCGACACGCACGAGGCGCTCAACTTCGCCGCCGTGTGGAAGGCGCCCGTGGTGTTCCTGGTGCAGAACAACGGCTACGCGATCAGCGTGCCGCTGGCCAAGCAGACCGCGGCGCCGACGCTCGCCGCGAAGGGGATCGGCTACGGCATCCCGTCCCTGCTGATCGACGGCAACGACGCCGCCGCCGTCTACGCGGCGGCGCGAGCCGGCGTCGAGCGGGCCGCCGCCGGCGGCGGGCCGACCCTCATCGAGGCCATCACCTACCGGGTCGAGGCGCACACCAACGCCGACGACGCCACCCGGTACCGGTCCAGCGCCGAGGTCAGCGGCTGGCTCGAACGCGACCCGATCGCCAGGCTTGAGGCTCACCTCAGGGCCGGCGCCCTGCTCGACGACGCGGCGGCAGGGCGGCTGGCGGCCGAGGCCGAGCGGCTCGCAGAAGAGCTCCGGATGACCATGAACGCCGACGTCAGCACCGACCCGGCGGAGCTCTTCGAGCACGTCTACGCACGCCCGACGGCCGCCCTGGAGCGACAGCGCGCGGCGCTACTCGCGGAGCTCGCGAGCCTTGAGGAGACGCCATGACCACCGTGATGCCGCCGGCCCAGGCGGCCGGCACCGCACGCCAGGCTCCCGCATTCCGGGCCGCGCCGGCCGCTGGCCCGTCGCAGGTAACCATGGCCGGCGCGCTCAACCGCGCCCTCGCCGACAGCCTGGCGGCCGACGAGCGCGTCGTCGTCTTCGGTGAGGACGTCGGCACGCTCGGCGGGGTCTTCCGCGTCACCGAGGGGCTGGCCGACCGCTTCGGCGAGCACCGCGTCTTCGACACGCCGCTCGCCGAGTCGGGCATCGTCGGCACGGCCATCGGCATGGCGATGAACGGCCTCGTCCCCGTCGTCGAGATGCAGTTCGACGCGTTCGCCTACCCCGCCTTCGAGCAGGTCACCAGCCACCTCGCCAAGCTGCGCAACCGGACGCGGGGCAAGCTGGCGCTGCCCGTGGTCATCCGGATCCCGTTCGGCGGCGGCATCGGCGGCGTCGAGCACCACAGCGACTCCTCGGAGGCGTACTACACGCACACCCCGGGCCTGCGCGTGGTGACGCCGGGCACCCCCGCCGACGCTTACCGCCTGCTGCGCCAGGCGATCGGCTGCCCGGACCCGGTCGTGTTCCTTGAGCCGAAGCGACGCTACTGGTCCAAGGAGACCGCCGTGCTGACGCCGGAAGGCCCGCCGATCGACCGGGCGGTCGTGCGGCGGGCGGGCAGCGACGTCACCCTCATCGCCTACGGCGGGATGGTGGCCACCGCCCTGGAGGCGGCCGAGGCGGCCGTCGAGGAAGACTGGGATGTCGAGGTCATCGACCTCCGCTCGCTGTCGCCCTTCGACGACCAGACACTGGCCGAGTCGGTGCGCCGCACCGGCCGGGCCGTCATCGTGCACGAGGCGGCGGGCTTCGCCGGGTACGGCGCCGAGGTCGCCGCCCGCCTGACCGAGCAGTGCTTCCACTACCTGGAGGCGCCGATCCTGCGCGTCACCGGCCTGGACATCCCGTACCCGCCGCCGCACCTCGAGCGGTTCCACCTGCCGAACACCGACCGCATACTCGACGCCATCGCCCGCCTCCAGTGGGAGGGGGACAATGCCTGACTTCCTGCTCCCCGACCTCGGCGAGGGACTTGCGGAGGCCGAGGTCGTCGCCTGGCGCGTCAAGCCAGGCGACCGGGTCGCGGTCGACCAGGTGATCGCCGAGGTGGAGACAGCCAAGGCCGTCGTCGAGGTCCCGGTGCCCTACGCGGGCGTCGTCGCCGCCCTGCACGCGGAGGCCGGAACCACCGTCTCCGTCGGGCAGCCGCTGCTCACCGTCGAGGCGGATGAGCCGGCGGCGGGCTTCCGCGAGCCCGGGGTCGCCGTACCCGGGCAAGCCCAGGCGATCGCGGACGCGGCGGCAGCGGGCACAGCGGCAGGAGACGCGCGGGTTGGCGACGAGGAGGCCAGCGGCAGCGTCCTGATCGGCTTCGGCACGACTGCC
>JAWWPV010000617.1:0-4029 GCA_033854775.1 Trebonia sp. | reverse complement strand
GACCCGGGCAAGCCAGCGATCGAGGCGTGGGCCAGCTGGGTCAACGCGCATGGCGGCATCAACGGTCACCCCGTCAAGCTGATCGTGGATGACAACCAGGGCGATCAGGCGCAGGCGGTCTCCATGGTCAAGCAGCTCGTCCAGCAGGACCACGTGATCGCCTTCGTCAGCAACCAGGACGGCTCGCTGAACGCCGGCTACGCCAGCTACCTGGACCAGCAGAAGATTCCCGTCCTCGGCGGCAGCGTCTTCACGCTCGACCCGTGGGTCTCCGACCCGATGTTCTACCCCGAGGGGCTGACCGCGATCCAGGACATGTCCTCGCTCGCCATCACCGCCAAGCAGCTCGGCATCACCACGGTCGGCTCGCTGGCGTGCTCGGAGGCCGCGCAGTGTGCCGCCGCCAACGGCCTGGCGAAGGCCGTGTTCGCCGGGGCCGGCATCCCCGACAGCTATGGCGGTCTCGTCAGCTCGACCGCCACCGACTACACGGCGAGCTGCCTCACCGCGGAGCAGAAGGGCGTGAAGGGGCTCATCCTGCTCGTTCCCACCGCATCCGAGGGCCAGGTCATCGCCGGCGACTGCCAGCGCCAGAATTACAGCCCGAGCTACATCATCCCCGGTGAGGCGATCGGCGCCGGCTACCTGGGGTCGGCCGCGTTCAACAACGCGTTCACCAGCGCCCCGACGCTGCCCTGGTTCTCGACCGCCCCGGCGATGGCCGACTTCAACGCGGCGATGAAGCAGTACGCCCCCAGCGTCAACCTCAACAGCCCCAGCGTCCAGGAGCCGCTGACCGCGACGGACGCCTGGGTCTCCGGGCTGATGTTCCAGGAGGCCGTGAAGCTGAGCGGCGCTACCGGGATACCCACCTCGGCCGACATCCTCGCCGGCCTGGCGAAATTCAAGGACGAGACCCTCGGCGGGATGGCCGCAGGCCTTACCTACACCAACCCGAAGAACAAGCTCGAAAGCTGCTTCTTCCCCATGCAGATCAAGAGCCAGCAGTTCACGCTCCCGAACGGGGCCACCCCGAGCTGCGTCCCCGCCGCTTAATGAGACGCACCAGGTTTCGCTGACGGTCGAAAGGGCTTGACGTGGCTCAGTTTCTGCCATTTGTTGTCATCGGGCTGTCCGTAGGGTCGGTCTACGGACTCGCCGCCACGGGCCTGGTGCTTACCTACAAGACATCGGGCATCTTCAACTTCGCCTACGGCGCGCTCGCGTCGGTGTCCGTGTTCACCTTCTACGAGTTGCACGACGTCCAGGGCTGGCCGTGGCCGGTGGCCGGCGCGCTGTGCGTCTTCGTGGTGGGTCCGGTCATGGGCTACCTGCTGGAACTGCTCGCGCGCCAGCTGGCCGCCGCGGACCGGACCCTCCAGATCGGCGCTATGGTCGGCCTGATCGTGTGCATCGTCTCGATCACCGGCCTTGTCTTCAGGAACACCTCGGGTGTCTTTCCTGCGTTCCTGCCGACGACCACCGTCAGGATGCTCGACGTCAACGTCGAGTGGGAGCAGATCATCGTCTTCGTCGTGGGCCTCGTCGCGACCGGCGCGCTGTATGCCTTCCTGCGCTTCACCCGGCGCGGCGTCGAACTGCGGGCAGTGGTCGACGATCCGGACTTGCTGTCGGTGACGGGCACAAGCTCGGTCGGCGTCCGCCGTCTTGCCTGGATCATCGGATCGTCGTTCGCGGCGCTGTCGGGGCTGCTGATCGCGCCCAACCTGCAGCTGAGCGCGACGGCGCTCACGCTGCTGGTTGTGCAGGCCTTTTGCGCCGCGGCGATCGGCTACTTCACGAACCTTCCGCTCACCTATGTCGGCGGGCTGCTCACGGGAGTCGCCGGCGCGATCGCAACCAAGTACGTCGTGAACGTACCGTGGCTTATCGGCCTCCCGTCCAGCCTGCCCTTTATCGTGCTGTTCATCGTGTTGCTGGTGACGCCGCGCAGCAGGCTCGTGGTGCGAAGCTTCGTCGTGCCGCGCAGGATTCCGCCGAGCTGGCACGCGCCCGCGCCCGCCCGCGTGCTGGCCGGACTTATCTTCCTCGGCGTCCTGTGCGCCGTCCCGTCGCTGGTCGGGGTGAACCTGGCCAGCTACACGAGCGCCCTCATCCTGGTGATCCTCATTCTCTCGCTTGGCCTCCTGCTGCGCACATCACGCCAGGTCTCCCTGTGCCAGTACGCCTTCGCCGCCATTGGCGCCGCGGCGATGGCGCACTTCACCGGCGCGGGCATCCCCTGGCTGATCGCCCTCCTGCTCGCGGCCCTGGTCGCCGTGCCCGTTGGCGCGTTCATCGCCATTCCCGCCATCCGGCTGTCGGGCGTCTTCCTCGCGCTCGCCACGCTCGGGTTCGGGATCCTCCTCGAGCAGATGGTCTACACCCAGGGCTGGATGTTCGGCTCAAGCTCGAACGGCCTGCCGGCGTCGCGCCCGAACTGGTCGATTGACGGCTTCCAGCTCGGCAGCGACGAGGGCATGTACTTCGTCGTGGTCGCGTTCGTCGTCGTCATCGCGGTGGCGATCGCCGTGCTGACGCAGACGCGGCTCGGCAAGCTCCTGCGCGCCATGGGCGACTCGCCGGTCGCCCTCGACACCTACGGCGTCAGCGTCAACGTGATGCGGGTGCTTGTCTTCTGCATCTCGGCGTTCATCGCCGCGGTCGCCGGAGCGCTCACGGCCAGCGTGGACACCTACGCCATCGGTGACAATTTCCCCTCGTTCAGTTCCCTGACGATCGTCACGATCGTCATCGTCGTGGTGTTCGGCGAGCCGTGGTACGCCTTTATCGCGGCGGCGGGCCTGACGATTATCCCCGTCTACCTGACGGGCGGGAGCGTCACCGAGGTCATCCTGACCGTCGCGTCGATCGGCAGCGTTCTCGTCCCGGTGTTCAGGCACCGGCTCCAGGTGACGCCGCCCCGCGCGGTGCAGGCGTTCCTGGACCGGATAAGCGCGAACCCGTTCCGTCGCGGCAGGCCACGTTCAGTCCCGCCAGCGGCAGTCCCGGCGGAAACGGCCGCCCCGCCTGCCGTCCCGGCGCCGAAGCCGCCGCGCCCCGCCGCGTCGACGAGTCTTCTCGTCGAGAACCTGACCATCAGGTACGGCGGAGCGGTCGCCGTCAGCGACGTGAGCCTGGCGGTGCAGGCCGGCCTGGTCACCGGTCTCGTCGGGCCCAACGGCGCCGGCAAGACGAGCATCTTCAACGCGTGCTCAGGGCTGGTCCGCCCGGCCGCCGGCACGATCATCCTGCACGGCACCGACATCACCCATGCGACCCCGTCGCAGCGCGCTCGCCTCGGGCTCGGTCGCACCTTCCAGCGCGTCCAGCTGTTCGAGTCGCTCGACGTGCGGTCGAACGTCAGGCTTGCCCGCGAGTCCGCCCTCGCGGGCGGCAACCCGCTCCGCCAGGTCGTCGGGCGGCCCGGCGACGGACGGGAGATCGACCAGGCGGTCGCCGCCGCGATCGAGCTGACCGGCATCGGATCCTACGTCGACTCGCCAGTCGAGTTCCTCAGCACCGGCCAGCGTCGCCTGGTGGAGCTGGCCCGGGTGCTCGCCGGGCCGTTCGACACCGTCCTGCTCGACGAGCCCTCATCCGGTCTCGACCTTACGGAGACCGAGTATTTCGGTGAGATCTTGTGCCGGGCCGTGGCCGAGCGCGGCCTCGGGGTCCTGCTCGTGGAGCACGACATGGCGCTGGTCCAGCAGACCTGCGCCCAGGTCTACGTCCTCGACTACGGCAGCCTGATCTTCGAGGGCACCCCGCAGCAGATGCTCACCGCCGACACCGTCCGCGCCGCCTACCTGGGCGTCTCAACGACAGAAGCAGCTAGCTAGCCGCAAGATCAACTCCGGGATTATCCCGAACGGTTGCGTGCTTCGCCTATCCCGTCATCCGCCATCACATAAATGTGCCATCCACGTCCCTACAGGGACGTGGATGGCACATTCGTGCGGGCCGGGCAGACCGGGCCGCGGTCGTTACCGGACGACGACCCGGGCCGACGCCAGGTTCTGCAGCCGC
>JAWWPV010000616.1:0-3755 GCA_033854775.1 Trebonia sp. | reverse complement strand
CCCACGATGACAGTCTTGTTCATGCTCACTATGGTGGGCCACGGCCGCGCGCGGCCGGCACCGACCCGGGTCAGGCCTCGCCCCGGGTCAGCGCGGTCAGCCGGCCGAGGACCCTGCCGTCGCTGACTCGCAGCCCGTCGTGTTCCCACTCGTTGGTCACCCAGGCCCGCAGGCCGCTGATCGCCGCGGCGGTGCGCAGCGACAGCGGCGCGGGCACGTACATGTCGTCGTAGTAGACGGCCGCGGCGGCGGGCACCTCGTTCGCGGCGAGCCGGGCCGGGTCGTAAAGCGGCGGCCACCCGTCCCGCTCGGCGAGCAGCTGCGCCGCTTCCCGCAGCGGTGCGAGGGCCGGGTCGGCGCCGAACATCCAGGGGTAGATCATCTCGCCGGTGAACAGCAGCGGCGCGTCACCGTCGACCGCGCCGGCCGGGTCGAACGCGGGGAACTCGGCGCGGACCCGCTGCGCCGCCCACCGGGTCGCGGGCCCCTGCGCGTAGCAGGCCTCGTGCAGCACCGCGTACAGCGGGGCCCGCCGGAAGCCGGCCCGGTCCGCCACGTCGGCCAGGAACGCGTCCGCCAGCCCGCCGTCGCCGTCCCACGGGTCCTCAAGGAGGTAGTGCAGCTCATGGCTGCCGGCGGACGAGCCGAGCATCCCGCCGATCGACTGGAACCGCTCGACGGTGAGTGGGGACCCGTCCGGCAGCCGCACGTCGTGGCCTGCGAGGTGCCTGGCGATGTCGCGGGCGGCCTCGAGGTCACCGGGGTAGCGGTCGTAGTGCGCGGCGTTCCGCGCGGCGACGGCGGCGTATGTGCGCCGGTAGACGTCGTCGGCGTGCACGTCGAGGCCGGGCAGCCCGCCGGCGAGCAGCGCCTCGCGCAGGCCGTGCGGCGCGAACGACAGGTACGTGACAGTGCAGAAGCCGCCGAACGACTGCCCGAGCACCGTCCACTGCTCATCCGGGCCGCACAGGTCGCGGCGGATCAGCTCGCAGTCGAGGACGATCGAGTCCGCGCGGAAGCGGGCGAGGTACTCCGCCTGGGCGGCCGGCGTCCCGAGCTGCGCCAGCGACCGCGCGGTGAGCGGTGTCGACCGCCCGGTGCCCCGCTGGTCGAGCAGCAGCACCCGGTAGTCGTTCAGCGCCCGGTCCAGCCACGATGACCGCCCCACCGGCCGCTGCGCGGCGAACCCCGGGCCGCCTTGAAGGAACACCAGCCACGGGAGCCGGCCGTCGCCGGCCTTGCCCGCGGCGGCGACCTCCCTGGCGAACACCCCGATCCGCTCCCCGTCCGGCCTGCCGTGGTCGAGGGGAACGCTGAAGTGGTGGTCGGTGAGGACAGTGCCAGGCTGCCGGTAGGTACGCACGACATGGATTATCCCGAACGAGTGCGCGCTCCGCCTGCCCGCGTCCCGTGACCTGCCGCGCGCCGCCGGCCGCCCGTGCGCCAACCCCGGCCGCATCCACGCGTTATTTTCCGGCTTCGCGCCGCGGGGGTGTCCTCTCCGGGCGGGCCCGTCCGTCCTTTCTACGGGTGGCGCTCGCCACCGCACGGAGAGAAACAGAGAAACGAGGAGACCGATGACCAGCACCACCACCACGGCAGGGTCCGACGCCGACCGGAGCGGGCATCAGGTTCGTCGCTGGCGCGCGTTCGCCGTGCTGGCTGTCTCGTTCTTCATGACGGTCGCGGACCTCGCGATCGTCAACGTCGCGCTTCCGACCATCGGCCGCAAGCTGCACATGCCCGAGTCGAGCCTGCAATGGGTCGTCACCGGCTACGCGCTCACCTTCGGCGGCTTCCTGCTGCTCGGCGGCCGCGCCGCGGACCTGCTGGGGCGCCGCCGGATGCTGACGACCGGCCTGTTCGTGTTCACCGCGGCGTCGCTGGGCTGCGGGCTGGCGACAACCGACTCGGTCCTGATCCCGATGCGCTGCGTGCAAGGGCTCGGCGCGGCGATCGTGCTCCCGGCGGCGCTGTCGATCGTGATGAACATGTTCCCGGAAGGGGCCGAGCGGAACAAGGCACTGGGCGTGTGGGGCGCCATCGGAGCCAGCGGCGCGACCGTCGGGCTGATCGCCGGCGGCCTGCTCACCCGCTACGCCGGCTGGCAGTACATCTTCTTCCTCAACGTCCCCGTCGGAGCCGCGGCGCTGCTGCTCGCCCCGCGCGTCGTGCCGGAAAGTCGGCTCGCCACGGCACGCCGGCGCTACGACCCGCTCGGCGCGGTCGCCGTGACCGGCGGCCTGTCACTGCTGGTCTACGCGATCTCGACCGCCCCGCAGGCCGGGTGGGGCACGGCAAGGACGGTGTCGCTGCTGGCCGTTTCCGCCGCCCTGCTCGCCGCCTTCGTGGTCATCGAGACACGGGTGGAGGCGCCGCTGATGCCACTGCGGATCTTCCAGAACAAGACGCTTGCGGGCGCGAACGCGGTGAGCGTGCTGCTCGGCGGCAGCTTCTTCGCCTTCATCTTCATCGGCACCCTGTACATGCAGCAGGTGCTCGGGTACTCCGCGCTGAAGGCCGGCCTCGCCTGGCTGGCGGCGTCGCTCACCTCGGTCGCCTTCGCCGGCGTGTCGCAGGCGCTGGTCACCCGCGGCTGGGCGAAGCTTGTGATGGCGGCCGGCATGGCCATGATCGGCGGCGGGATGCTCTGGGCCACCCAGGTGACCGTCCACGGGCACTTCTGGGCCAGCCTGGCCGGGCCGTTCGTCATCGTCGGCATCGGTACCGCGTTCGCCTTCATCCCGGTCTCCATCGCCGCCCTCGCCGGGGTCGCCGAGCACGAGGCCGGCCTGGCCTCCGGGCTCCTCAACACCTCACAGCAGCTCGGCGGCGCGGTCGGCGTCGCCATCGCGTCCTCCATCGCCGCCACCCAGGCCAGCACCCTGCTGCACCAGGGCGCCGCACCAGCCGCGGCACTGACCAGCGGCTTCCAGTGGGCGTTCTGGGCCTGCGGCCTGATCGGCCTGGCCGGCGTCCCGGTCACGTTCCTCCTCGTCCGCCGTAACGAGCTGGCCAAGGCAGTAGCCAGCACAACCGCCGGAGAGCCCAAGCCCGCACCCGCCACTGCCGGGTGAGCAAGCTCTCACCCGGTACTCCAGAGGGAGGTCAGCGATGAAGCGCATCCGCATCCAGAGACCAAGGGGCCGGCGTCCCTGGCTCGAGGTACTTGCGCCCGACCCGCGAGACCCAGGCGTTGTCCGCGCCAAGGCACTCGCCCGTGCCGCCAAGTCCAGGAAGGTGACCAGGAAATGACAGCCGCCACGGCGCTGGAAATTTTCCGGCTTTCGCGCCGCGGGGTGTCCTCTCCCGGCGGGCCCGTCCGTCCTTTCCACGGGTGGCGCTCGCCACCGCGCGGAGAGAAACGAGGAGACCGATGACCAGCACGACCACCACAGCAGGGACCGACGCCGACCGGCAGGCCATTCGCGACGTGCTCGCGGACTTGTACAAGGCGTGGGCAGCCGGCGACGCCGAGGCGTTCGTGGCCGACTACACCGTGGACGCCACCGTGGTCCAGCCCGGCGTCTACAAGAAGGACCGCGAGGAGATCCGCACCACGATGGCCGCAGCGTTCGCGGGCCCGCTCAGCGGGTCGCGGGCGACCGACCACCCGTCGAGCATCCGTTTCCTCACCGGCGACACGGCCATCGTGATCAGCGAGGGCGGGATCATCTTCCCCGGCCAGGACGCTGTCGCGAGCGAGGGGCGAGTGCGCGCGACCTGGGTGCTGGTCAGGCGCGACGGCGGCTGGC
>JAWWPV010000615.1:0-4354 GCA_033854775.1 Trebonia sp. | reverse complement strand
CCCCCGAACGGGGGTCATGACTTCAAGCGCTGGCCGAGAGTACGTTAGTTAACGATCGGGCCGAGGACGGGCGTTTCCGGCTCCTTAACCATGGGGGGTGGCAGGCTAAGGAGGGGGAGGGAGATGTCCGTCCTCGACGGCTCGATGATACAGCTCCAATTTCGTTGGCGCGGCCCGTCCCGCAAGTGTGTATTTCTGACGTACGCGTCCCAGGTATTGTTTGACGGTCTCCTCGCTGATGGCCATCTTCCTGGCCACGGATTTCATTGGCAGACCGGTCGCGTAGAGTTGTAGCGCGCGCCTTTCCTGATTACTGAGAGTTGGCCTGTCGGCGGCGTCATCGGTCGCGAAGATGTAGGCGAGGCGGGGAGAAATCCAGTCCCTGCCTGCGGCAACCTCCCTGATCGCGAACCGTATCTGGTCGGCGTGCTCGTTTTTCAGTGCGTACCCGCGGGCACCGGCGCGCATCGCCGCCCGGACGGCCGGCGGCCGGTCGGACGCCGAGAGGACCAGCACCTCGGGACCGGCCGCGCGGATGGCGGCCACGTTGCCTTCCGCGGTAGTCCCGTCGCCGAGGTCGAGGTCGAGCAGCACGACGTCCGCGCGACGGCCGGGCCCCGCGAGCAGGGCGCCCACGGTCGCCGCGGTGGCGACGACCCGGATGTCGCCCTGGTCGGCCCCGACCCAGCCCGCGACGCTGTCCAGGACGATCGGATGATCGTCGACGGCCGCGACGTCAATGACACCGGTCAAGCGGCACCGTCCTTCCGCCAGCTGAGCTCAAGGAATCCCCCGCCTGTTTCCGTCACGCTCAATGCGGCGTGCCAGCGCGCCGCGGCGGGCACGTTACGCCCGAACCGCGTCAGGTCAGACGCGGACCGCAACGGCGCGTCGAAGGTCAAGTACAGCTCGATGTCGTCGCCGGCGGCGAGCACGGTGAGCGCCGCCTGATGCGGCGGCAGCGCGCCGAGCACGGCGTCAACCGTCGCCAGGACCGCGCGGGCGACCAGTGGCGGCGGGGTTCCCGCCTCGCCGATTAGCTGGACGGTCACGGGCAGCCCGCGCGCCCCCGCGGCCCGCAGCGTCGGCTGCAGCGTGGCCACCAGCCCGCCGCCAGGCGCGCCCTCGGTGAGGGCATCCCGCAGCACCGCCGCGTGCCGGGCGCACTGTTCCCTGACGCCGGAGTCGGCCGGGTCGAGCGTTCCGTCCGCGATGCCGCGCAGCAGGGGCAGCGCCTCCTCCTCAAGCACCGCGAGCCTGCCGCGCCGTTCCTGCTTGATGGCGGCCGCCGCGGCGCGTTCCGCCGCCGCCCTGCTCGCCAGGGCAGCCTGACGGACGGCCATGGTGACGTGCGTATCCAGGGTCGGCCGCAATGCGGCGAACGCGATCAGAATGGCCGCGATGATGTACCCGGCCGCCCCTAGCTGGGACACGCTCAGCCGGTTCAGTCCCTGCTCACGGAGCACCAGGGCGCCCTCGACGGCGAAGAGGAGCAGCGCTACCGGAAGCCATACCCGGGCGGAATGGCTCATGACGACCAGTGCCAGCAGCCAGACCGTGCCCAAGACCGCTAGGTTAACGCTCCCCGGATGGCTGTGCGCCCGGTGCACCGCCCCGATCGCGGCCACGGCCGCGACCGCGATGGCGATGGCCGCCGCCGTTTCGCCCGTGGCGAGACGGCCCGCGCGCGACCGCGGCACGAGCCAGGTACCGGCGCCGAGGACCGCGAGCCAGACCAGGACCGCCACGACCGGCTGGCGGTAATCACGCGCATCGGCCAGCACCTGGAGCAGCGCGAGGGACGGCAGGACCACCGCCAGCGCTCGCAGGAGGCTCGTCAGCCCGGCTTCGACGGTGTCCCACGCCGCCTTCTGCGGACTTACCATGGCAGGCCATCGCGAGCGAGCGTGTGGTCCGCGTCCTGGCCCGCGTCAGATTGCCCGGACGCGGGCCAGGACAGGGACACCTCGGTGCCCTGCCCGGGCGCGGACCGTATTGACGCTTGCCCGCCGCACTCGGCGGTGCGCTCGGTGATGGACCGCCGGAGGCCGAGCCGCGCTTGGTCAACGTGGGCGCGGTCGAATCCGGTGCCCCTGTCGCGGATGACCACCAGCAGGCGGCACGGGACCTCGGCGTCCCCTTCCCGCGCCATGCACCGGACAGTAACCCAGGCCTCCCCGGTTCCCGCGTGGGCCGCCACGTTCGACAGAGCCTCGCGCACGGCGCTCGAGATCGCCCTGACGACCGGTGCGGGGACAGCCGCACCGGCCGTGTCGTCGGCCTCGAGGTGGACGGTCAGCCCCCGGTCGCGCATTCCGGCGACAACGGCGCGCACGTCCCCGAGCAGGTCGCCGGCCGGACGAACGGGAAACGGGGCCAGGTCGCCGGCGCTGAGCGCGGCCTCCATCAGGGCCACGTCCTGCCGGCACCTGGCCACCACCTCGGCCGCGGCATCGCCGCCAGAGCGGGCCACGCTCGTGAGCGTGTTGAGCACCGTGTCGTGCACCAGGCGCTCGTGCTCGCGGCGTTCTATGTTCCGGCACAGGATGGCGTACTGCTCCCTCGCGGCCTGGTCAGCCCGGTCCAGGTCGGCGTCCGCCGCGGCCGCGCGGCCGTACAGTAGCCGCCGCCCGCCGCCGTGCACGAGCCCGATCGCGAGCAGCAAGATAGTCGCTCCCGCCAGCGTCCTGGCGTCGGTAACCGGCTGCAGCATCGCGCCGGCCCAGAAGGCCAGCGGCGAAGCCAGGGCTAGCAGCACCGGGAGCGCCCCAGGCGCGTACCAGTACCACGCGGGGACGATGAGCTGGCCCGACATGGCGATAACCAGCCAGCTGAACGCACTGTCCCTGGCGGCGGGCGGCACGCACGCCTGCGCGCCGAGCGCGAGCGCCACGTAAACGGCGGAGTCCACGCAGGCGACAACCGGGGATGGCAGGTACCGGCGCAGGTAGACGATCACCGCCGCTCCCCAGGCCACGGCCAGGGCGGGGGCCGCGAGGCGCCAGGCCGCGGCCGTATAGAACGAGTGCCAGATGACGACCTCGACGACGATATACACGATGCCCGCGCACCGGATCATCGTCGCGAGATAGGCGATCACCGATCTCAGGGTTGTCATCGCGGGCCCGATCGGCGCGGTGCCCGGACCGCCCGCCACACGCCACCGCAGGACGTAACCCGTCGGCCACATGGGCCCGATCATAGGGGTGGGCGCACGACCGGTGACGTGGAATCGGCATCCGTTCGGAAAATCAAAATCTCCTATTCCGAACGAGTGGTGGTTTCACCAATCAGGGCTTCCTGGCGACTCCGCAGTAAGCGGGGATGGGAAACGGCGGAACCGGAACGCCGGGCGCCGGGCGCCACAAGCCCATGGTCACCAGCCCGGGCTCGACGATCTCCAGGCCGGAGAAGTACCTGGCGAAGGTCTGGCTGGTGCGTGCTGCCCACTGCGTGTCCGTCACCCGCTCGTTGTACCGCTCCTTGGTCGCCTGGATAACCTCGGCATCGACATCGTCGACGGTCTCGGAGATCACCAGGTAGCTGCCCGAGGGGACCGCGTCGAGCAGCCGCGCGACGAGTTCGTGCGGCCTGTCCTCGTCGGAGATGTGCATCAGGATCATCAGCAGCACGATCGCCACCGGCTGGCCGAAGTCCAGGGTGCGCGCCGCCTCGCGGAGGATCGTCTCCGGTTCGCGCAGGTCGGCGTAAATGTAGTCGGTCGTGCCCGGCTCCCCGGTCAGCAGGGCCCGGGCGTGCGCCATCACGATCGGGTCGTTGTCCACGTAGACCACGCGGGAATCGGGCGCGACAGACTGGGCGGCCTCGTGCGTGTTGTTCTCCGTCGGCAGCCCGGTGCCGATGTCAAGGAACTGCCTGATGCCCGCATCCCCGGCGAGAAACCCGACGGCTGAGGCCAGGAACTCGCGGTTCGCGCGGACGCCGGGGAGAATGTAGGGGTTGACCGCGAGCGTCGCCTCAGCGGCCTCCCGGTCGGCGGCGAAGTTGTTCTTGCCGCCAAGCCAGTAGTCGTAGATGCGGGCCGGGTGCGCGACGGTCACGTCGATTTCCGGTGGCTCGCCCTCGGGGATGATGCTCGCCCACCCGCTGCTATCCGCCAATGTGCCCGCCTCCACGCAGCGATGAGCCGAAGTGCCGTTATCCGCATATAACGAGATTTACCCTAGCCGTTCCGCCACGTCCCTCCCGTCATATCTGGTGCTTTTTATTCGGTCCCAGACAATCAGGATGCCTGCGTAGTTCCGGTCCAGGTAGAGCGGGTCGGACCCGTGGTGCACCCGGTGGTATGGCACTATTAGGCAGGCGGGAGCGGCGATGCGACAAGGTCGGCAAG
>JAWWPV010000614.1:0-3499 GCA_033854775.1 Trebonia sp. | reverse complement strand
GCCTCGCGGGCGCGCCGGTCGAGGTAACGATGATCGGCCGCGGCCAGGATGAGGCGGAGACCAAGCGGGCCGCCGCGGCCAACCAGTCGGTGCGCTGGCTTGACTGGGTGCCCGCCGCGGAACTTCCCGCGCTGGTGGCCGCCCATGACGTGTGCCTCGGTATCTTCGGCACTGGTGACAAGGCGCTGCGCGTGGTACCCAACAAGGTGTTCCAGGGAGCCGCCGCCGGGTGCGCGGTCATCACCTCCGACACCGCGCCACAGCGCCGGGTGCTCGGCACAGTGCCTCAGGAGTCTGGCGCCGTCCTCGTGCCGCCCGGTGACCCGGCGGCACTGGCTGACGCGCTGCTCCGGCTGGCCAATGACCGGGAGGCGCTGCTGAAGCTGCGCCACGCGGCCCGCCGGCTCGCCGCCGACCGGTTCACGCCGGAGCAGGTGGTCGGGCCGCTGACGGACCGGCTTCTTCCGCCGCACGCCCCTCTTTCCCAGCACAACAGGGCCTAGCTGTCCCTGGATTTGACTATCAGGTCGGCGAGCAGGGCTATGGACGCGATGAGGAGGCCGGTGATGAAGACGAGCACCGTGTCCGTGGCGATCTTGAAATCGTGCGTGGTGACGTCGTAGATGGCCTTCACGATGCCAATGCCGAGCAGGGTCAGCGCCAGCGGCATGAGCACCTTGAGCGGGTTGAAGTACATCGTCATCCGGAGCACCTGGAGGATG
Organism: Trebonia sp.; assembly: GCA_033854775.1. Taxonomy (GTDB): domain Bacteria; phylum Actinomycetota; class Actinomycetes; order Streptosporangiales; family Streptosporangiaceae; genus Trebonia. The sequence continues at coordinate 2,777 of JAWWPV010000614.1, read as the reverse complement.
TACCGGTAGGCGTCCTTGCCAAACTTGAACTTCGACTTGCCCGCCCGCTTGGAGTACTCGATCGGCACGAAGTACAGCTCGTGGTTGTTCGCCAGGAACGACACGGTGATCGTGGTGACGCAGGAGAACCCGGCGGGCAGCAGCCGCAGGTAGGGCAGCGACACCTCGCGCCGGAAGGCGCGCAGGCCCGAGTTCAGGTCGGGGATCTTCGCCCCGGTCAGCCGCTCGGCGAACTTCCTGATGAACCACTTGGCGGGCACCCGGAGCATCTTGTAGGTGCCCTGCTCGCTGGTCCGCGCGCCGACGACCTGGTCGATCGTCGGGTCCTTCTCCAGGATCTGGACCAGCTCGGGGATGCGCTCGTTCGGGTACGTCATGTCGGCGTCGGTCCACACGACGATCTCGCCCCTGGCCCGCTGGGTGCCGATCCGGCGGACCGTGCCGGAACCGCTGTTGCGGTGGAAGTGCACGACTTCCATCTCAGGAAAACGCGGCGCGGCCTCGTACAGCTTGGCCAGCGTGTTGTCGGTCGACGCGTCGTCGACGCACACCAGCTCGTACGAGTAGCCGCTGGCGTCCATCGTCGCCGAGATCCGCTCAATCTCGGCGACGACGTGCCCCTCCTCGTTGTAGCAAGGCAGGACAATCGTGACGTAGGGCGCGGCCTGTTCGTCTCGCGCCGTTGCTTCTTCCCGCGCTGTTTCGTGCTCGGCGATCACTTGGCCGGCTCCCAACTATAGACCGTGATTCTCTGGGGAAGCGTGTTCCTCGGCGTACCGAAGACTACGTGTTCATCGATGCTCGTAGCTTGCGTCACTACCAGATTCAGGGCGCCGTTACCAAGCTGGGACAGCGGGGCACTGGTGGGCGCGAGCACGATGGGATGCCGTCCGGCCTGCTCGATGGCCCGCACGGCCGCCAGCACGGCCTGCGGGGTGGAGCCGGCCCCCGAGACCGTGCCGGCGTTGGGCGGCGTTACCTGCACACCGGGGTATATCGCACTGCCGATGCCGGCCACCGGCACGTTGCAGGTTCCCCTGATGTTCTCAGCGAACTGCTGATTCATCGTGAAGTCGGCGATGAGCACCGATGCGTTGGCGGGAATGGCCTGGCAGATCTTGTCGATCGCGGCGACCTCGCCGACGTAGGCCCGTTGCAGCGCGAGCCCGTCCGAGCCGCTAAGGCTGAGGCCGAAGTTCCCGATCATCGGCGGCAGGAAGACGGCAGCCGCGCAGCAGGCGATCACAACCACCCGGGGCGACCGCTTGAGGTAGTCGGGCACGCTCACCAGGTGGATCACCCGCGACTTCCGGCCGAGCCAGGCGGCCAGCCACGCCGCGAGCAGGATCAGGCCGGGCAGCACGGCGGGGACCAGCCGGCGGCTGGCATACGGCTGGTGGGGGGTGATCGCGGGCCGGAGCAGGAACCAGAGGACCGCCCAGGCGAACGTCAGGAGCGGTAGCACCCAGACGGGCGCCTCGCCCTTGACGCACCGCCTGCCGAGCATGGCGGTGGCGATCACCGCGAACGCGATGGCGGAGACGCCGGTGTACCAGTAAATCCAGTGCAGGCTGAGCGGTGCGTACTGCAGCGCGTGCCAGTTCCGCTCCACGTAGGGCCGGGCGATGAAGACGACGATCACGATGAACGGAAGGGCGGTCACCGCCATGACCAGCCATGGCTTGGGCGCTGTTCGCAGTTCCGAGCCACGCCGGCGTAGCCACCAGACCGCCACCACGGTGGCCGCCGTGACCAGGACGAACGCGGCGATCATGTATTCGACCGACGACTTGTTGGCCTCGAGGTACGGAAGGGTCAGGAACAGCGCGTCGACCGCGCCGTACACAAGGCCGATGACCATGCCGATGACGAGCGCGATCACCTGCCGCTGCCGCCGCAAGACGAGCAGTCCGCAGAACGGGACGACGAACAGGACATCGGCCGGCCCGTCGATGCGCACAAGCAGGGTGATGCCAAACAGCAGCCCGGTTATCCCCGCGAGCACGTGCGAGGCGGATCGCGCGTGCGTTCGCCAGTGAGTGCGCCACCGCCCGGCGTCTTCCTCGCCCCGGTCGGTGCGCTGGGCGTCGATCCACAGCGACAGCGCGCCGAGCAGCAGGATCTGCGCGAGCGTCTCGCTGTAGGTGTTGCGGCTCACGTACGCCTCGGGGATGCCGATGCCGAGGGCCAGCGCGCCGAACGGCGCCCACCGGGGGCCAACCAGCCTGGCCACCAGGCCGCCGAACGTGAAGATGCCGAGCGCGCCGAGCACCGGCGCCCAGAGGAGCGCGAGCCTGGCGCCGCCCGCCCAGAAGCCGAGCGAGAGCAGCATCGGCAGCCCGGCCATGAACTGGGGCACGATGGAGTTGCCGACTTGATAGAACGCGGCGCTCGCGAACGTGATCCCCTTCGCGTGGCCGAAGGCCGCGGCGTTCTGCGGGATCGGCAGCGACCCGTGCGCCGAGATCCAGGTGGCGAAGTTCATGTACGAGGCCGCGTCGAGCTGATCGACCACGAACTGGGAGTGGTAGGCCGCCTGGAAGACGCCGAACGCGACCGAGATCGCCACCAGCGACCACAGCACCCAGCGCGGCGTGGGCTTCGCGCGGCCCTCGCCCGCGGTGCCCCAGTCGGCCGCCCCGGTCACCGAGGGAATGCGCCGCCATACATAGGGCACGATCAACGCGGTAAGCGCCAGCCAGAGCACGATCACCGGGACGGGCTTGAAGTAGCCGATCAGCAGCAGCGGGAAGCTGGTCAGCAGGAACGGCAGAAGA
>JAWWPV010000613.1:0-3080 GCA_033854775.1 Trebonia sp. | reverse complement strand
GGTCAGTGGCAAGCCGCCGGGCCCGGCCGATGTGCCCCTGCGCGGCGCGCGCGGCCGCGAGCGCACGCTCGTAGTCGATCCCGTCCCGCTCCGCGAGCACTGAGGCCACCGCCTCCGACGGCGGCACCCGCAGGGTCATCACCCGGCAGCGGGACCTGATCGTCGTCACCAGGTCCTCGGCCGAAGGCGCGCACAGCAGCCAGACCGTGCGGGGCGCGGGCTCCTCGATCGCCTTGAGCAGCGCGTTGGCGGCGGCCTCCGTGCACCGGTCGGCGTCTTCGAAGAGCACCACGCGCCAGCGCCCGCCCGACGGCGCGCCCGCCGCGCGGAGCACGAGGTCCCTGGTCTGCTTCACCCCGTAAGAAAGGCCATCCGGACGGACAAGGAGCAGGTCGGCATGCGTTCCCGCGCGCACCTGACGGCACGACGCGCACTCGCCGCACCCACCGTAGGGGCACAGCAGCGCGGACGCGAAGGCCCGCGCCGCGACCGACCGGCCGGAACCGGGCGGCCCGGTGAACAGCCAGGCGTGCGTCATCCCCCGCCGTATTCCGTGGGGTTGAACGGGGGTCGTCCCCCCTGGGGCAGGCAGGGCGACGGCGGTGCGCAGCTGCGCGACGACCGCTTCCTGCCCGGCGAGCTCGTCGAAAACGCTCATCGGGGGTCCGTGATCTTGTCTTGGACATCCGGGATGGCCGCGAAGGAACCGGTTGCCGTCTCGGCGGCGCGCGGCACCGGGTCGGGCAGTACCTCCCTGATCCGGTCCTTGATCTGCTCGGTGATCTCGCCGACCGGCGCGACCGCGTCGAGTACCAGGTAGTGGTCGGGCTTCGCCCTGGCCAGCGCGAGGAACGCGGCGCGGACCCGCCGGTGGAAGTCGAGCGGCTCGGCCTCGAGCCGGTCGGCCGAGCGGGCACGGCGGCTGAGCCCTTGCTCTGGGTCCATGTCGAGCAGGACGGTCAGGTCGGGCTCCCGGCCCTCGGTCGCCCAGCTGTTCAGCCGCGCGATCTCCTTGGCCGGCAGCCCCCGCCCGGCCCCCTGGTAGGCGAGCGAGGAGTCGGTGTACCGGTCGGTGAGCACGACCGCGCCGCGTTCCAGGGCCGGGTCGATGACCTTGGCGACGTGCTCGGCCCGGTCGGCGGCGTACAGCAGGGCCTCGGAGTGCGGCGACATGCCGGCGTGGGCGGTGTCGAGCAGCAGCGCGCGCAGCCGCATCCCCAGCTTGGTCGCGCCGGGCTCGTTGGTGGTCACCACGTCGTAGCCCTGCTCGCGCAGCCAGATCGCGATCAGCCGGGCCTGCGTGGTCTTCCCCACGCCCTCGCCGCCCTCGAGCGCGACGAACAGCCCGCCGGGGCGGGAGGGCACCGCACCGCCGTCGGGCGGGGCGCCACTTGGCGCCTTCGAGAGCGGCTCGTTGCGGACCGCCGTGATCAGGTCCTCGAACAACGGCACGCCCTTGCGGTCGTCAAGTTGCCGGTAGGACTTGACGCCGACGAAGGCGACCAGCACGGCGGACAGCAGGAGCAGCAGGTTGTCGCCGGGGGCGCCGTACGTGATGTGCGCGAGCGTGACCACGCCGTTCCGCGCCCCGGCCAGCGCCCCGATCGCCGCGGAGAAGCCGGTGGCGATGAACCCCGCGACCGCGATCACCGCGAACAGGATGGCCTGGATCGTGGACAGGAAGAACGCGAAGACCCGGCCCCGGGTGTCGTCATCGACCTCAAGCCCGACGATCGTGAAGCCGATCGGGTAGGCGGTCCCGGATATGACCCCCATGAGGAACGCGAAGATCGTGACGACGGCCAGGTTCGGCACGAGGGCGATCATGGCGAGCGGCACGGCGGACGCGGTCAGCGTGACGCCGAAGAGCCTTCGCCTGGAGAAGTCGCCGAAGGGCCTGCTGCCGAACCCCATGCCGATCGCCAGGCCGATCAGGATCATCGCGAAGACGAGGCTGAACCCGGCGGAACCGCCGTTCAGGGTGTACAGGATGTAGGAGGGGGCGAGGCCGACCACCACGCCGGCCGCGCAGAACGCGCCGATCATCCCGATCACCAGGCCGCGTACGACCGGCGTGTTCCTGATGAACAGCCAGCCCTCCCAGATCGCCTTGGCGGTCGACGGCACCGAGATCGGCCCGCTGTGCTCGCGTTTCCCGATCTGCCGCAGGAAGTACACGGTGAGCGCGGAGACGAAGTAGGACGCGCCGTTGAAGTACAGCGCCAGGTCGATCTTGTTGGTATGGAAGACAGGGGAGACGTGGCCGAGCCCGGTCGCGATCCAGCCGAGCACGGCGAGCAGGACGGCCGCGAGCGGCGCGGTGCCCCACGTCATCAGCTGGCTGAGCTGGTTGGCCCGCTCCAGCTTCGCCTTGGGCACCAGGTTCGGGATGCTGGCCGCGCACGCCGGGTTCCAGAACTGCGACGCGACCCCGGCGAGGAACTTCGCGACGAAGATCCACGTCAGGTTCGGGAAGAGCGGGATGGAGATGAAGAGCAGGCCGCGGATCACGTCGCCGACGATCATCGTGACCCGCCGGTCGAACCGGTCCGCGAGCGCTCCCGCGACCGGCCCGAGGAGCAGTGCGGGCAGCATCGTGACCACCAAGACGCCGCTGATCGACGAGGTCTTCGCCAGGTTGCTGCCGTGCGTCACCGACGGGGCGAGCGCGATCAGCGCGAGGATCGACAGCCAGTCACCCAGGCTGGACAGCGACAGGGCGATCCACAGGGCGCGAAAGGGCTTGATCGACAGCACTCCGTCCCCGGAGCGCGCGCGCCTAGCCCGGCGGCTAGGGGGCGCCTCACCCGGGCTGGCACTTCGGGGCGTGGAGTGGTTCACGGCGCTAGGTTATCGATATGGGGCAGTGTGCCTGGTCACCACTGCTTGATCAGATCGTACTTTCCTTATGTTTCCGAACTTTTACGCGCACGGGTGGTCTTTGCGGGCGACTTCTTCGCTGTAGTCGTGGTCTTCGCCTTCGTCGTGGGGGCCTTGCGCGCGCGCGGTGCCGGGGCGGCGGCCCGCCGGTCGGCGAGCAGCTCGGCGCCGCGCGCCGGTGTGATAGTCGCCACGTCGTC
>JAWWPV010000612.1:0-5040 GCA_033854775.1 Trebonia sp. | reverse complement strand
TCAAGTTGCGCGTCCCGGGCGTGCCGCGGTCCCGCGGGCGGTCCGTTTCGCGTCTTGTCTTTCCTTCGGGCAGGTCCTGGCGTGCCGTTGACCGCTGAGATCGCGGGTCATCCGGGCGGCGGCCCAGGAAGGCCGGCCGGTTCGCCCGTTATGCCCCGGTTTCCCGGCGCTGCGGGCCGGCTGTTTCCGTGATCGCGGGTCATAGGGGGCGGATATCGCCACTTTTGACCCGCAGTAATCTGGCAGGCGCACTGTGACCGGTATTTTGTTCGGTTTTATGACGGCGAGACGGCAGTCTGCCGGGCATTTCCCCGCGATGACCCGCGGTCACGGCCCCGCCGGCCGACCGCCTGGACGGGACCGGCCCGGCAGGGCGGGCAGGCGGGCAGGCGGGCAGGCGGGCAGGCGGGCAGCGGAGCGCTGTCACACCGGGACGGACACGGCGGCGAATGCCGGCTTACTTCCAGACGGTCCCGCAAGTGCAAAGTTTCCACGGTAAAAATAGTTTCCGCGCTAAAGCGCTCCACGATCACCCAGCTGTCCAGATCACGAGAACCTTGCGATGCGTGCTCACCAAAGCGGCGCGTTTGGGGCCCGCCATGGGCCTGCTCGGCACGTGGCACAGCTCCGCAGGCTAAGCGTCCTGCCGCGAACGCTTCATTTCCAGGACCAAAACGCCCGAGTCCCCCGGTGAAATTGCCCCGGCCGCTGGCAAAGCGAGGCGCGCCTGCCCCGTTCCGGCTGCCGGGCCAATAACCGCCTTGAGCCTCCCGCCCGGCCGCCAGGCCGCCAAAGGTTCTGCCCGCCGAGCCGGACTGCGGGCTTGAGCTCGGGTACGGAGAAGACTGGCTTGCCTGCGCCGCGGGCTGTGCCGCGGGCTCTGCCGTAGGCTGCGTCCCGGCGGCCGGGGCCGACGACGAAGGAAAACTCACTTCGTGCAGCCCGTGCGCCGGCGTGCGCACCGACGGCGCGGCCACGGGCACGGCCGACGCCGCGACAGGGGAACTCGCCGCGGCCGGCACTCCCACGGCGCCGTTCACCGGGCTGCCCTGGCTCGGCATCACCGTGAGCACGACGGCTGCCGTTGCCGCCGCGAGGGCAAGGAAAGCGATTGCCCCGGTCATCATTCCCGTGCGGAAGCTAACTTCCTCAAGCCGGGCATTAATGGCCGCGCGGACGCCTGGCCATGAGCCGGCCGTCCGGTGATCCCCGCCATACACAACACCGGACGATACCGATGAAAGACGGTCAATGGCGGCATAACCCGCAATTCTCGCGGCCGGCGTGTCCCGGCCAGCTGCGCGGCGATTCACGGCCGCTAGGGTGGTTGCGTGAAATTCTCGCTCTGGCCCAACAACAGCCGCGCCCCCGTCGAGCTCCTTGAGCAGGTGCGCGTGGCCGACGGCACCGGCTGGTACGGCGTCTGGCTGGCCGACCACTACATGCCGAACACAGGCGACACGACGCCCGCGCGCGGTGACACCTACGAGTGCTGGGCTCTGCTACCTGCCTTGGCGGCGGTCACCGAGCGGGTCAGGATCGGGACCCTTGTCTCGCCCACGTCGGTCCACCACCCGGCGCTGCTCGCAAAGCGCGCTGCCACGATCGACCAGCTCTCCGGTGGCCGGATGGTCCTCGGGCTAGGCGCGGGCTGGCAGATCAACGAGCATCACGCCTACGGCATCGAGCTCGAACCGCCAGGGAAGCGGGTGAGCCGGTTCGAGGAGTCGATACAGATCGTCCGCTCGATGCTGTCGGCGGAGTCCACCACGTTCCACGGTGCCTACTACGACGTCACCGATGCCCCCTGCGATCCCAAGCCGGTCCAGTCGCCGCTGCCGCTCCTCGTCGGCACTCGCAGCCCGCGCATGCTCCGCATCACCGCCCGCCACGCTGACGAGTGGAACACCTGGGGCACCCCGGAGCAGGCCGCCGTGCACCGTGCGGCGCTGATCGAGACCTGTCACGAGGTCGGCCGCGATCCCGCGACGGTGCGGACTTCGGTCAACGCCCTCGTCGACCTCGACGGGAGCGCGCCGCCGCCCGGCCGTGCCGCCCTCTTCGGCTCGGCCCAGCAACTGGTCGACCAGTTCGGGCAGTACGCCGAGCTCGGCTTTGACGAGTTCATCCTGCCCGACTGGAACCTCGGCACGGACCAGTCCGAGCGTGCCGACAAGCTCGCCAGGATCAAGGCCGAGGTCGTGGACCAGGTGGCCGCTTAGGACGGGCGGGCCGGGAGGTCGAGTTCGTATGCCCGCAGGGTGAAGCCGGCTACCGGGGAGAAGTCCAGTTCGGCTGTCCTTGAGAACCCGGTGGCCGTGTAGAGATGCTGCGCGGCCCGCATGGCCGGCTGCGTGCAAAGCCGCAGCCGGCGCAGCCCCCTCTTCTCGGCACGCTCGATGACGGCGAGCAGCAGTTTCCGCCCCACGCCCTTTCCCTGCGCCTGCGCGGCAACGGCGAACGCACGGACGTCCGCCTCCGTGTCATCCTGCGCGAGTTCGCTGGCCGGGTCGAACGGCTCGAGCGTGATCGTCCCGAGGATGTTGCCGTCCGTGTCGTCAACGGCGACGAGCACGGTGCAGTCACGGCCGAACCCGAATTCCCGCAGCGTCTCGGCGTAGTCGTTCCCTTCGGACAGCAGCCCAAGTGCCCGGTACGCCGAAACCCGCAGTTCGCCTACCGCTCCCCGCTCATCTGGCCGTGCATCCCGAATCATCACGTGATGCACGCTATCAAGCTCGCATTCCGGCTGATCGCGATGCTGATCTGGCTGTTCGACCGGCGGCCGAGCCCGCGTCGACACAAGCCTCGTCGTCCAGCCGGTCCTAGCTCGATCAACTTAGGCGAGCGCGAGGGCGATGGCGTGCAGGGCCAGGCCGACGCCCGCGCCGACCACCGTCCCGTTGATGCGGATGAACTGCAGGTCGCGCCCGAGCAGCAGCTCAAGCTGGGTTGACGTCTCCGCGGCGTCCCAGCGCTGGATGGTCCCGGTGACAAGGCCGGCCAGCTCATCGTGGAACTGGTCGGCGAGCCTGCGCGCGCCCGACTCGATCACGCGCTCGAGGCTTTCCTGCAGCCGCGGGTCAGAGCCCAGGCGCCGGCCGGCCGCGGCCAGCGCGTCGGCCAGCCGGCGGCGCAGCTCAGAGTCCGGGTCGGCCGCCTGGGTGCGCAGCGTTTCCTTGACGTTCTTCCACAGCCACGACGTCCAGTCGCGGAGCCCGGCGCTGGCCAGCAGGTCGCGCTTGAAGCTCTCCCCGCGCTCGCGCAGCTCCGGTGAGGTCTGCAGGCGTTCGGGTAGCCCCGCGATCCACGCGTCGAACTGCTGCCTGGCCTCGTCTTCGGGATCGTCCGCCATCGCCGACAGCCGCTCGCGCAGCCGGGCGTGCAGCCGGTCGAACGCCCGCCCGTAGACCACGTCGGGCAGCCAGCGGGGCGCCTCGGCCTCGAAGCGCTCGCGAAGCTCCTCCTGGTGGTCGGCGAGATAGCGGTCGGCGGCGGTCACCATGGTGTTGAACAGCACGGCGTGATGGCCTCCGGCGATCATGACCCGCACGGCCCGCCCGGCCAGCGGCGCCACATCGATAGACGACGCGGCCCGGATCACCTCGGTGGTGAGCACGCTCTGCACGTCCTCATCGCGGAGGGTCCCGGCCAGCGTGACGACCACGTCGGCGGCGTGCCCCGCGAAGCGCGCGGCATTGTCCTTGTCGGCCACCCAGGCGGCCAGCCGGGGCGCCAGCCCGGCCGAGCGGATGCGGTCGGCCAGGACATCGGCGTTCAGGAAGTTCTCCTGGACGAACTGCCCGAGGGTCGCGGCGAACTGGTCCTTGCGCTCGACGATTACCGCCGTGTGCGGTATCGGCAGGCCAAGCGGATGGCGGAAGAGGGCGGTGACGGCGAACCAGTCCGCGATGCCGCCGACCATGGCCGCCTCGGCGCCCGCCTGCACGTAGCCGAGCAGCGTCCCGTGGACGCCGACCGCGGTCACGATCACGAACAGGGCCGTGACCGCCGCCAGGAGGGCCGTCGCCCGCCGGCGCGCGGCGGCCAGGCGGCGCGTCCGCATTTCCAGTGACTCGCGCTCGATCCTGGACGCAGGCGAAGCGGACGTCGTCGCGGCAGGTTCCATCTACGGCCCCCGGTCAGTCCGCGGCGCATGCCGATCCGCAGCCGCGTTAGGCGAGTAGTGCTCTCGGCAAGCAAGCCTAAACGCCCGGGCGGCCAGCCGTGCGCCGACGGGACGCGACTAAGGGTGCATGCGGGCGCCCTTGGTGACCTTGTCGACGGCGTTGCGCGGCCCGTAGACGGCGAGCCCGACCAGGTCAAGGTCCGCGGCGCGCACGGCCAGGACGGCGGCCCGGTTATCCCGGTCGTTGCCCGTCGCGAAGAGATCCGCGGTGAAGACCGACACCGCGAGATCTCGGCTGACGGCGCGCGAATGAGACGTGGCCAGTGTCTCCTTGCTCCCCGCGTAGACGAGGACCGGCTGCCGGAACATCGGCAGGTACTTCGTCCCGTCCGCGTCCGCGTAGGGCTCGCCGATCACCTCGGGCGCCCGCCGGCCGAGCCCGCTCACGAGGAACGCGGTCACGTTCAGCCGCTGCCACACTTCCAGGTCGTCGCGCAGCACCACCGCGATCTTGGTGTCGAACCGCACGGGCTCGCCCATAGACGTATCCATGAGAACGATCGAACACCACCGGCCGTCGGTCGGTCTTGTACGATTTTTGCGTGGCCGATGACCCGCGGATCTGGGCATGGCGACCCCAGGTTCCCGGCGTCGCCGAGGTCCTCCACGCTCACATGACCAGCCACGTCTACCCCATGCACACGCACGAGTCGTGGACGCTGCTGATCGTCGATGACGGGATGATCCGCTATGACCTGGACCGTCACGAGCACGGCGCGCCGCATCAGGCCGTGACCCTGCTTCCGCCGCGGGTGCCGCACAACGGTCGCGCCGCGACCTCGTCCGGCTTCCGCAAGCGGGTCGTGTACCTCGACCTGTCCCACCTGCCCGCGCGCCTCATCGGCCAGGCC
>JAWWPV010000611.1:0-3101 GCA_033854775.1 Trebonia sp. | reverse complement strand
TCCTCGTCGTCCTCGTCGTCTTCCAGGTCGGTGACTCTGATGCCGTCTAGTTCGTCTAGCCGGGCCAGGGCGTCGGTCTGCTCGTCCTCGTCGGCGACCACGGCGCGGGAGAATGCCTCCCTGGCCGCTTCCGTGCGGCCGGCGGCTAGCAGTGCCTCGCCGTAGCCGTAGAAGAGGCGGGCCGACCAGGGGCGCTGCTTGCCGTCGGTCAGCTCGGGCACCTGGAGGGCAAGCACCGCGGCGTCGGCCAGGCCCTGGTCGCGGCGGATGCCCGACTCGACGATGCGCAGCTCGATCTGCGCGGCCCGGGGCAGGCGCTTCGCCTCGGCGCTGTGCACGAGGTCGAGAGCGCGGTCAAGACGGTCGAGGCCGCGCTCGGAGTCGGCCATCAGCGGCAGGTAGTCGTTGCGGCCGGTCATCCTGCGGCCGGCCTGGAGCTCGGTCAGGGCCTCGGCCCAGCGGCCCGACTTGTAGGCCATGATGCCGGAGACCTCGCGGACGATGCCGACCCGCGCGGCCATCTGCTTGGCCGCCTGCGCGTAGCGGTAGCCCTGCTCCGGGTCGGTGGCGAGCTCGGCGGCGATCAGGTACCGGCCGACCGTGCTCGCCCGGTCGAGCGAGAGGCTGCCGAGCTCGTCCCGCACCTCCCGCGAGACCTGGTCGTCGGTGACGCTGTCCGGGATGCGAGGCGCGTCGGACCCGCCACTGCGCCGGTCGTCACTGGGCCGGTCGTCCCTGCGGACGTACGGGCGACCCCGGTCGGCGCCTGGCCTGGCCCCCCCGGACGGCCTGTCCGTCCTGCCGCCCGCTCCATAGGACGTCCCGCGAGCGCCCGGGCGGCCGCCGCTGGGCCTGGGCGACCGCGCCTGCCGGTCATCGGGGAACGTGCCGCCGATCCGGTCGGACATGGTGCGGCTGAAGCCCTGGCCGCGAGCCGGTCGGTCGGTGCTGCCCGGCCGGCCGTACGAGGGCCTCCCGGAGCGCGACGGCCCGTCCTGGCCCGGCCGGTAGCCGGCGGGCCCGCGGTCCTCACGGTCGCGCCCGTAGCCGCCCTCGGGGCGCCGGGAGCCCTCGTCCCTGCGGCCCGTGTCGCCGCGTCCCATGTCGCGGCCCGTGTCACCGCGTCCTGTGTCCCGGCCCGTGTCACGGCCCGCCTCGCGGCCCGTGTCACGATCGGTGGTCTGCCAGCGCGGCCGGTCACCGCCGGGCCGCCGGTCGCCGCCGAAGGAACGTCCGCTGTCCCTGTCGCCACTGGGGCGACGGTCGTAGCCGCGGTCGCCGGTCCCGAACTCGCGCCGGGGACCGCGCGCCGACGGCCGGTCGCCGCCACGGAAACCGCTGTCGGAACGGCTCGCGCCGTATGACGGGCGCGTGCCCCGGTCGCCGCTAGGACGCCGGTCGTACCCGCGACCGCCGTCGCCGCCGTACTCGCGCCCGGCCGGCCGGTCGCCGCTGAAGCCCCCGTCGGAGCGGCCCTGGCCGCCGTAGGACGGACGGTCCTGGCGGCTACCACCGGGGCCGCGGTCATAGCCGCGCTCGCCGCTGCCGCCGAAATCCCTGCGCGGGCGGTCCCCGCCGCGGAAGCCGCCATCGGGCCGGCCAGCTCCGCCGCCGTAGGACGGCCGCCCTGACCGGTTACCCCCGGACCCGCGCTCGCCGTCGCCGCCGGAGTCACGTCGCGGCCCGCTGAACCCGCCATCACGCTGCCCGCCGCCATAGGACGGGCGGCTCGGACGGTCGCCGGAGGAGGGGCGGCTCGGGCGGTCGCCGTAGGAGGGCCGGCTCGGACGGTCACCGTAGGACGGGCGGCTCGGGCGGTCGCCGTAGGAGGGACGGCTCGGGCGGTCGCCGTAGGAGGGACGGCTCGGGCGGTCACCGTAGGAGGGACGGCTCGGGCGGTCACCGTAGCTTCCCTCGCGGCGCGGCCCACGGTCTCCCCCGTTCCCGCGCTCAGCGTCGCGGCCAGAGCCACCCTCACGGTCCGCGCGCTGCGGGCGGTCGTCCCTGTCATCCCGGTTGCGGGAGGGACCCCGGTCATCGCTGCCCCGGTTACCGCCCCGGTCGCCGCCGCCATCGCGTGATCCGCTGTACCGCCGGTCCCCGCTGCCGCCTCTGGAACCGCCGCTAAAGCCGCTGCCGCCGCGACCCGAGTCGCCACCGCTCCGACCGCCCTGGCCTCCAGAACGGCCATATCCCCCTGCGCGCCCAGCACCGCCGGAGCCACGGCCGGCGCCGCCACTCGCGCGCCCACGCCCGTCTCCGGCGCCGTCACGCTGCGACGCATTGCCGTCTTCGGCCACTGTCCCGACCTCCTGCACTCAATCCTTCACGATATGCGCTAGCCAGCGCACCGATAGCCCCAACCTCGCCAACTCCGGCCCCGCCATCGAGTTCCACACCGCTCGATGCCGCCAACACCCCGGATAGAAGCGCTCAAAGCGTCACGAGCCCGGAAAGTGCCGCCCCGGAGCCGCCAGCGCCTAGTCGACAGCCATAGTTGCCACTCAGACAGCGCCAGCCACTCCTGTCCCCAAAACGGCCAGGGCAGTGGTCACTACCTAGAAGGGCCGACGCTGACAAGCGAGGAGTGCCTGGGCCGGGAGCCGCCACGCTTGCTTACGCAGTGTCCAGGGCCATGGCGACCACCCGCAGAGCGGCACTCTCCTAGCTCCTCCAGCTGACCAGGAAAAATGGTCACCGCCCGACGAGTCACGAACACCCCAGCATAGCCGACAAAAAACACCAGCCTGCACAGCGCCCCCCGAACGTGTGGCGTTGGGCCGGAGTTACGCACCTGGAGACGCGCGTGAACCCTGAGGAGCGCCGCGCTTTGCTTTTGACTTTGTGCTGCGAGGGTGCGCGGAGCGCGCGGGGGCGCATCTCACCCGCCCCGCGCAACCCCCCACGGACAAGGAGTCATGATTAAACAAATAAAGGGGACTGACCTAAGGTCAGCCCCCTTTATGAAGTGTGTTCCGGCGGTGTCCTGCTCTCCCACGAGGCCTCCCTCGCAGTACCATCGGCGCTGAGGGGCTTAACTTCCGGGTTCGGAATGGGACCGGGTGTTTCCCCCTCGCTATAGCCGCCGGGAACTCTATTGA
>JAWWPV010000610.1:0-2733 GCA_033854775.1 Trebonia sp. | reverse complement strand
AGTCGTAGCGAAATACCACCAGCCGGCGAAGCTCTGCGTGCCTTTCCCGAACCGGAACGGCCAGACGGGCAGTGCTTCCTCGAACCTGGTGCCGCGACATGACGACAGCGGCTCGCGCCGCCAGGATCCCCTGGCAACCTGGAAATTCACCGCGAACCGCTCACCTGCGGCATCCGCCGCGACAGCAATCCCCGTCACCCGGCCGCCCCGTCGTCGCGAGCTCCCTTGGACGGGCCGACCCTACTCACAAAACCAGGGAACGGGCCGACTTCATTGACAAAGAGCGAACTTAACTGTCACAGGACAACTAGGGAAGAACCCGTCGGGAAATGGACGATTGATTTTGTTCGTGTGATGTGGGATCTGGCCCCAATTTCGATTTCGTGAAGGTCTCGGCATCAGCTTGCTTTGTGGCTTGGACTGCGCTGAGCGGTCGGATCCATGATCGGACGTTCGCGGGAAGCAGCCGCGTATGGTGCGCAGTCGTCAGCCAGCGCAGGCTGCCTAGGCGTCCAGTGCGGAGCGGACCGATTCGCGCAGCGCCTGCCAGGAATGCTCTGCGCTGGGAGTCCGGCTGTGCGGGACGCGCAGGTCCTCGGTGTAGGCGCGGATGTCGTCCAGTGCCCACCGCAGCCGGTAGAGCCTGACTCCGGCCGGGTTGACGGGCATGCCCGTCAACCCGGCGTACTGATCCAGTGCGTCGCCAGGGAGCATCCACAGGTCGCGCTCGGGTGGGGCGAGCCCGACTGTGTCCCAGTCGAGTAGCATCAGTTGCTTCCCCGTCCTGATGAGGTTTCCGGGGTGCGGCTCGCCGTGCGTGATGACCTTCGGGGCGGCCATGAACCGGGCGGCGAGGTCACTGAACGTTGCCAGGGCCTGGCGGATACCCCCGGCGGCGTCGGCCACCAGTGCCCGCGCAGGCTCCGAGTACGGTCCCCCCGTCCAGGCCTGGCCTAGCTCACCGAGGGCCTGCTCAAGCCGGCCGATACGCGGGAGGCCGATCCGGTGCACAGGGGTCCCGGCGTGCGAAGAGCCGTGCAGCGCCGCCAGCATCTCCGCCAGGCCGGAGCGTTCCTCCGCAGGCAGATGCTCACCGTAGCGGCCGCTGGTGCCGTCCACGTAGCCGAAAACCGACAGGGCATACCGCTCGCTGAGCCGTAGTACCAGGCCACCGTCGCGCGCCGGCTTCGGAGCGGCGACGAACGCCAGGCCGGCCGCGTCGCGCAGCGCGCGGGCGGTGCCCATGGCGCCCCGCAATCCCTGGAACACCTCGTCGCGGGAATCACCCAGCCATGGCTTGCCGTCTAGGTCATCCACCGTGACGAACCACCGGCTTCCCGCCGCGGAACGGGCGACCCAGTGGTAACCGCCCGCTCCGACCGGGGCGTACCCGACGCCCTCAACGTCCAGCCTCCACACTCCGGTCAGGGCCAGCATCAGGTCGTGGTCCGCGATGCCCGCTGGCCTGTCTTTCACACCGGACACGATAGCCCGGACGGCCCTTTGGCCAATCCGTTACGGGAACTGAGCGGTCGCCGCGGCTACGGCAAGGTAGTTGCCCTGGGTCTGGGTGCCGTTGAAGGTCAGCGTTACGACGCAGAATACGTCCGGTTTGGGGAGTACCTCGAGTTGTGCCCCCTGCACGTCCGCGCCGCTCCCGCTCTTGACCTTGTAGGAGGTCTCTAGCCCCGGTACGCCGCCGATCGTGACATCGTGTTGCGTGATGTCGGACGCTACGGGGCTCAACTGGGACTTCACGACTTGCGTGAGGAACGGAACGCTGGCACTACCTGTGTCGGTGACTCCTGAGGAAAAGCAGTACGCGTTGAGATTGCGGACGTAATGGCCCGGACTGGACGCGGCGGACGTGATGTCGAAGGCGAAGATAGCGTGGTTCTTCTGGAGTGACTGCATGTCCTGCACGAGTGTCGAGCCGTTGATACCGGGCATGTCGAGCTTGCTCGCGGCGGCTTCGAGCGTTTGCTTGGCGAGGTTCACGGAGACCCATGAATTCGGCACGGCCAGGGAGATCCCCTGCGCCGACCCGCCGATCCGCTGATACCCAGCGGGGATAGCAGCGGCCGTGGTTGCCGCGCCAGTGCTTGCCGCGGGACTGGCCGAATTGCTCGCACCGCCCGTCGCCGCTCCGGTGGCGGAGGCGTTGTCTTTCCCAGTCCCCGCGGATGAACACGCTGTCATCGCGACGGCAATGCCGGCAACCGCGAGTAGTGCCAGGCCGCTACTTCGAACGGGCATGCCTGCCCCTTCCATCTCTAATCGAAATAACCGCCGCGATGCTAACGCATGAGGTGACGTAACGGGACAGTTGTTGTCGTTTCGTGCAGCCCGACAAAGAGAGATGGTGGGACCGTCGAGAGCAACCACCACTCGTTCGGGATATCGAGAAAGGGCGGTGGCGGGATCGGCGCAGTGGCGAGACCGCGGAACCGGCGGAGACCTTCCCTGCCGCCTCAGCGGGAACGGTCGGCGATGAAGGACTCGATACCGTCGATGATGCGTTGCAGGCCGAACTTGAAGGAGCGGGCTGGGTCGTGGGCGGCGCCGTACTCGGCGCCTGCGGCGGCGCCCACGCGGATTGCTGTCGGGTAGGCGGCAGCGCTGGCAGTGCTGGCCGGATGCGGGCCTCTGGCGGGCTGGCATCCGCATCGCGGCACGGCCTGCGCTCTGCCAGCTCTTCGGCGACCCGATTGGCGCCCACCCCTCCTGGATCAC
>JAWWPV010000609.1:0-4233 GCA_033854775.1 Trebonia sp. | reverse complement strand
GTCTTCGCCGCCATCGCCGCCGACGACGTCGACGACGCCGCGCACCGGGTCAACGCCATGCTCGCCGCGACCGGCGCGCACCCCGCCCTGGAACGACACGACGGCGAGCCCTGGCACGTTCACTTCCATTCCGCCGACGAGACGTCGGCGGCCAAGGGCTGGGCGGCCGGGTGCGCTACCGGGCTGGCCATCGTGCTTGGCGGTGAGTTGTACGACCGGCTCGGCGTGTGCACCGCGCCGCACTGCGACCGGGTCTACGTGGACACGTCCCGCAACGGGAGCAGGCGGTTCTGCTCGACGACCTGCCAGAACAGGGTCAAGGCCGCCGCCTTCCGCGAACGCCACGCGTAAGCCAGCGCGCGGGAAGAGGTGACGCGGACGGTTGAGATTTCAGGTGCGAGGGTGACTCGTTTCGGCGCCGTAGCGGAGCCCGTCGATGAGGAGCGCGACCATGCGCTGGCTGTACGCGGCTCCCACGTCCGCCACCGGCAGGCACAGGTTGGCGACGGCGGGCAAGAGGTACTGGGGGCTGATGTCGGCGCGGATCTCGCCGCTCGCTGCCGCGGCTTCGAGCAGTGACCCGAGGGCGGGCCCGAGTCGCTGGCTGAAGTAGCCGGGCAGGGCGTCGAACGCGGGATCGCCCGAGTGAAGGGCGGCGGCGAGTCCGCGTTTGGTCGCGACGAACTCGGTGTACCGGTGGAGCCATTTCTCAAGCGCCATTCCTGGCTCGTACGCGGCGGTCAGCTCCCGGGCCGCGTCGGCGCACGCGTCCACCTCGCGCTGGAACACGGCCTTGACCAGGTCCGAGCGCTGCGGGAAGTGCCGGTACAGCGTGCCGACCCCGACGCCTGCCCGGTCAGCGATCTCCTTCGCGGGCGCGTCCACGCCTGAGGTGCCGAAGACGGCCTTCGCCGCCTCAAGCAGGGCGTCGATGTTGCGCTGCGCGTCGGCGCGCAGCCGGCGCGGCGCGCGTCCGGGTGCGCCAGGACCCACCGAGCCGGCCACGCCGGCTCCGGTCGGCGCCGTGTTCTCCGTCACGACACTCCTCCACTTGCTTTCCGGAACAACGTTCCGTATAGTTCCGGAATAGCGTTCCGTTTCGATCCAGGATACGGCATCGGCCGGGCGTTCACCACGATCACAAGCTCAGGAGAAACCGCATGCGGTACCGCACCCTCGGCCGGACCGGCATCAAGGTCAGTCCCTACGCGCTCGGCGCGATGATGTTCGGGGCCATCGGCAACCCCGACCACGACGACTCGATCCGCATCATCCACAAGGCGCTGGACGCGGGGATCAACTTCATCGACACCGCCGACGCCTACTCCCACGGCGAGTCAGAAGAGATCGTGGGCAAGGCGCTCAAGGGGCGCCGCGACGACGTCGTCCTCGCGACCAAGCTGTGGATGCCGATGGGCGACGATCCCAACCAGCGGGGCAACTCGCGGCGCTGGATCATGACCGAGGTCGAGAACTCGCTGCGCCGCCTGCAGACCGGCTACATCGACCTGTACCAGATCCACCGGCCGGACCCCGACACCGACATCGAGGAGACGCTGTCCGCGCTCTCTGACCTGATCCACAGCGGCAAGGTCCGCGCCATCGGGTCGTCCGCGATGCCCGCCTCCGACATCGTCGAGGCCCAGTGGGTGGCCGAGCGGCGCGGCCTTGAACGGTTCCGCACCGAGCAGCCCACCTACTCGATCCTCAGCCGCGGCATCGAAACCGAGGTACTGCCAGTCGCCGAGCGCTACGGGATGGGCACGCTGGTATGGAGCCCGCTGGCCGGGGGCCTGCTCACCGGCCGGTACCGCAAGGGCGAGCAGGCCACCACGCACCGGGCCGCCTTCGGCTTCAAGCACCTGAGTGACGAGCGCCGGCGCGACGCCGTCGAGCAGGTCATCCCGCTCGCAGAAAAGGCCGGCCTGCCGATGACGCACCTCGCGATGGCGTTCGCGATCGCTCATCCCGGCGTGACCAGCGCGATCATCGGGCCGCGCACGATGGAGCAGCTCGACGACCTGCTCGCCAGCGTCGACGTCACGCTCACCGACGACATCCTCGACGCGATCGACGCGATCGTCCCGCCCGGCACCGACGTCGGCACGCTCGACATGGCCTACCGGCCGCCGGCCCTCCAGCGCTCAAGCCTGCGCCGCCGGCCCGTCGATGAGCGCGCGGCCGGCTGACCGCGTTCTCTCACCACTCCCCCAACGACGGGCCGGCTCCGCCACGGAGATCACCGCCGCGTCAGGCCGGGGGGCCAGTCCGCTAGGTGGTGCCGGCGGTAGGTGCGGGCCGGGGAGAGTCACGGAGAACTCGTTCGGGCGTACTGATGGCATTCTTCCCTGGCCGGCCGTGGCCGGGCGGACGGCCTGTCGCGCAGTGGCCGCGGATCGGAGCCGGGCGCTCCGACGACATCACCGTCGGGCCCTGAACTCGCCTGCGGGCCCGAGCCTACTCAGGTCTACGCCTGGGGTGCTTAGAGGTGACTGTCCCAGCGATCGTAGTAGGGCCGCACGCCGAAGACCTTCGCCAGGGCCCACAGCGGCGGGAGCATGAGGTTCTGCGCCCAGATCGGCGGGGAGGTGACCCGGCTTTCGTGGCGGAAGTGCCAGAAGGTGGCGCCGAGCTGGAGCGGGTTCCTGGGTGCGCCCCTGGGCGTGGTCTTGCCGTCGGCGACCAGGCCGGCAAAGGCTTCGTGCAGTTCCTTGGCGTGCAGAGCGGGGCGGAGTTCGACCACGCCCTCGATCTCGCCAGGTCCGGGGTTTCCCTCAGAGTGGGGGACGCCAGCCGGGACGACGATGGTCTCGGTCGCCCTGACTACGCGTTCCTCGCCGTTGAGGGTGAAGTGGGCTTCGCCGGCCAGGATGGTGAAGGTCTCCTCCTGGTGGGGATGAACGTGCTCGGTGACGACGCCGCCGGGCACGCTTCGCCAGTTGAAGCGGACGAGCTTTCCGTGGTTGTCCGCGGCGATGGCGGTGTACTCGATCCATTCGCCAGTGGCGGGGTTGAAGAAGGGCCGGAAGCCGGTCGCGGGGATGTCTGCCTGATCCATGGTCATCGTGCCTTCGTGCTGGTCCGGGCCGGGTTCGGCGAGCGAGAACGCCACTGGGTTCGATACCAGGCGACGGCCGGGCCTCGACGTCTCTCATCCGACGCTACGCTTGATCTATAAAACTAGCAATGAATTTCAGGAATCTGACTACATCTTTGTTCGCGCGGCGATGACATCCGCGCCGCCCGGCGGGCCGTCCGGGTGACCCGCAGCTGCGGGACCCGGCATCCGGTCACCGCTGCCGGTTTGTCCCAGCAGCAGGGCGAGGACCTCGCCGATGGCGGGTCCGCGGGTGCCGGGCTCGGGCAGCGGCAAGTGCGGCTCAATCTGGTACCGGTTGCGGCGGCCTTCTTTCTGCTTCACCACATAGCCGGCCTCGGCCAGGTCGGCGACGATGGCGTGGGCGCTGCGCTCGGTAATGCCCAGGTCGGCTGCGATGTCGCGCAGCCGGGCGTCCGGATCGTGCGCGATGCGCAACAGTACCCGGGCGTGGTTGGTCAGGAAACTCCAGCTTGTCATGCTTATAATATACCTTGAATTCCGGAAATACATTGCTAGTTTTCAAATTCGCATATAAGCTGGCAACCAGGCGACCCGGACCAGAGGCCGACAGCGGTCGGCCCGCCAGTGGGCGTCGAGGCAGGGGATGGTTCGCATGAGCAGCGGGAACGGGAATGGGAGCAGCAGGATCCTGGTACGCAGCCGGGAGGGCCGCATGGTGGCCGGAGTCTGCATGGGAGTCGCCGAGTACTTCGGCATGGACGTAACACTGCTACGGGTGATCGTGGCCGTCGTTGCCGTCATCACCGGAGGCGCTGGCTTCCTGGCGTACCTGGTGGCGTGGGCCATCATCCCCTCGGAGGGCGACAAGACCTCCATGGCCGAGAACCTCGTCGGCAAGAACCAGGCCGCGACACGCTGACGGCTTGCGGCCCTTAGGGCCGGCGGCACGCGAGGCGTGCGTGCCGCGCAGACCTGGATGCCGGTTAGCGGGCACGGAGCGCTATGGCCGCGATCGAACGTGCATGCCCGTCGTTTTGCGTCGGCAGGCGGGAAGCGGCGCTCACGCCGCCATAGTTTGCCGCGCCGAGCGCGACGGCCAAGATCAGGCCCGCGCCGGCCAGCGCCGGGATCCGCAGCCGCGCGCGCACGCGCGCCGGGCTCCGCGCAGGCGG
>JAWWPV010000608.1:0-6272 GCA_033854775.1 Trebonia sp. | reverse complement strand
GTCGGCGTCGGGATCGCATCCGGCTACATCGGCGACTTCTCCGCCGTGCTCGCCTTCTCCATCCTCATCGCCGCCCTGTGCCTGTACGCCCTGGCCAGCATCTGGCGCGCTGCTGCCTCCTGGGCGGGCGCAGACGCCAGGGGTTCGAACTGTCGCCGCAGTAGTGATCAGCAGTGAGTGATACCGCCTCATAGTGAACATGGAGCGCGCGCTCTCGCGGAACCAGGAAATGTTTCTCCGGGCTGGCCTGGTGGCGGTGGAATGTCGTACCCGCCCGTCATCGTGGTGTGGGGCAGGCCGGGTACGGCTGCGGGGTCTGCGTGCCGGCGGCGGCCGGGCGTGCGGGCAGGGTGAGGCGTTTGGGGGCGGTGGTGGCTAGGTTCAAGATTCCGGACGGCTGGGCGGTGCAGGCGTTCACGTTCGCCCTGGACTGCACCCCCGAACAGGCGGCATGCATGAGCCGTCAGTTCGGCGGGCGCCGGTACGCCCGCAACTGGGCGGTGCGGGCCATGAAGGAGGACCTGGACCGCTACCAGGCCACAGGCCAGGAAACAGGTATGCCGTCGCTGGCCTCCCTGCGGAAGCGGTGGAACCGGGTCAAGGACACCGGGTGCGTCGATGCCGGGACGGGCGAGGAGTGGTGGCCGGAGATCTCCAAGGAGGCGTTCGCCGATGGCATCAAGGCCGCGGGGGACGGCTACTGGAACTGGCAGGCCTCCCGGGCGGGGAAGCGGGCGGGCAGGCGGGCCGGGTTCCCCCGGTTCGCGAAGAAGGGCCGTGACCGGGACCGGGCCACTTTCACCACCGGTGCCATCCGGGTCGGGCCCGACCGCCGTCATGTGACCCTGCCCAGGGTCGGCACTATCCGGACCTGGGAGAACACCCGCAGGCTGGAACGCCTGCTGGCGAAGGGCCGGGCCCGGATCCTGGCGGTGACGGTGTCACGGAAGGGCACCCGGCTGGTGGCGGCGTTCCGGGTCCTGGTCCAGCGTCCCGTCCAGCCCCGTGTCGCCTTGCCCGGGTCACGGGTCGGAGTGGACGTCGGGGTGCGGGTGCTCGCCACCGTCGCCAACCCGGATGGCGAGATCCTCCAGCGGGTGCCGAATCCCCGCCCGCTGGAGGCCGCGCTGAGGCAGCTGCGGCGCCTGTGCCGCGAGCGGTCCCGCCGCACCCGCGGCTCGCGCCGCTGCGCTGAGACGAACAGGAAGATCACCCGGCTGCACCGCCGGATCGCGGACATCCGCGGCCACCACGTCCATGAACTCACCGCGAGGCTCGCCAAGACCCACGGCGAGATCGTTGTCGAGGGCCTGGACGCGGCCGGGATGCTGCGGCAGAAGGGGCTGACGGGTGCCCGCGCCAGACGGCGCGGGCTGTCGGACTCGGCCCTCGGCGAGGCCCGCCGCCAGCTCGGCTACAAGGCCTGCTGGTACGGCTCCCGCCTCGTGGTGGCGGACCGCTGGTTCCCGTCGTCGAAGACCTGCAGCGCGTGCGGGCACGTGCAGGACATCGGGTGGGGCGAGCACTGGACCTGCGACCCGGCCGGCGGGGGCTGCGGGACCCGGCACCAGCGGGACGACAACGCCGCTGTCAACCTCGCGCGCTACGAGCCGCCCGCCACGGGCGATAGCGCCGTCGGCCCAGTCGGGGCCGCCGTCAAGCGCCGAGCCGACCGTAAGACCGGGCCCCGCCCGGCAGGTGGCCGTGAAGCGCGGAAGGGAGGCAGCCGCACGGCTGCCGAACAACCCCGAGACGGGGTGCCGGTCTAATGAGCACTATCGCTCACTCACCGGCAACGGTGCATGGTGTCCGGCACCGCGGCGGATTTCACCCGGTTGCACTCGCCGCAAGCTGGGACGAGGTTCGCCGGGTTCACCGCCAGCGCGGCGTACGCCGACTTGGGGAGGTAGTGATCGACCGTGGTTACGTCCCGGTGGCCGCAGAGCGGACACCGCCCCTGCGGCTAGCCGTCCTGATGGCGTCGTACACCGGGCGGCCTGGTGCTGTCTTGCCGACCATCTTGTTCTCGTAAAGCCAGGCCATCTCCTTGGCCGTAACGTCAGGCAGTTCAAAGTCAGCGCACGGCAGGCCGCCGCACGCGCCCGCGGCCCCTGCTCGCCGGTAGTTCAGGTCGGCCCTGGCTACGCTCTTCGTCGCCTTCTCAAGGCGATCCTTGAGGTCCTGATCGCGAATCCCGCGAATACACGACCGGTACACAGGGGCGGCCGGGGCCACGGGCATGGGCACGGTCCACATCGCGGCTCAGTACCCCCGGCCGTGAACGGCTATCAGAGCCTGGAGCAGCGCCCGGGCCTCGGAGCCGAGCTGCCCACCGAATGTCGCAAGGACGTCCGTGTAGCTCATCTCGCCGCTGGCGGTCTCGGCGATCATCCGGTGGAACCCCGACTTCGTCACCTCAAGCCCGAATACCTCGCTGGTGAGCGTCCCCACGTTCTCCCCGAACGTCTCGATATCCGGCCGCTCCGCGGTCACCGAGTCCCCGGCCCTGCGCAAGCGCCAGACGCACTCACGCGGCACCTCCTGCAGGACGACGGGGGAGTGAGTCGCGATGATCGCCGCCCCGTTCCTGTTGACCAGCAGGTCGGACAGCGCCCGGACGAAGGCGGAAAGCAGCGGCGGGTGCAGGTGCGACTCGGGCTCGTCAAGCAAGACGAGCGTCCGCTCCTCGACGCTCTCCACAAGTCGGGTCACGGTGAGCAGGACGATCTTGTGTCCCGAGCTGAGCTCGCGGAACAGGTCTCGCGCCCTGGTCTTCAGGACCTCCTCGTCGACCGCCTCGACGGCGAGCGAGGCGACCTCCTTCTCCGCGAAGATCGGGTCGCTTTCCAGCACGTGCAGCGCCCGTTGCCACCGCGCGAGTCGGGCACCCTGCAGGCAAATCCGCACGCTGTTCCCGAATTCAACGGCGAGCGCTTTAGGGTCCTTCATGCCACCGGCTTCGTCGGCGTCGGCCCCGCCTTTCTTTTTTAGCCCGATATACGTGTAGCCGAGCCCGCGCGACCGGTCCTGGCTGCTGCGGATCGGCTCGAAGTCATCGAAGGCGCTGAACGCGACCGAGACGAGATTGTGGAGAATTGCTCGGACGCCTGCGTGAGCAGCAGGCCGGCGTCCGACGCGAAATCAATTCCGGTTGAACTGGTTCCGCACCGTCGCCCGCGAGACGTTCCGCAGCAGCGATTTTCCGGTCACCGTCTCGCCCAGGGCCCGCGCGAACAGATCGGCGTTAACCGCGACATCGTTGAGCGCGGCCAGCAATTCGTCCCTGACCTGGTCACCCAGGGCGTTCAGCTGCGCGTAATAAGAATCGTCCTGCCCAAGCGAGAAGAATCTGTCGTCCAGCCGGTCGAACACATCCGGCACATCCGGCCGGCCTGCCCGCCCCAAATCAAACGAGCCGATCTTGACCGCTCCGAAGTAGTAGATCGTCCCGCCCCCGTCGCGGTAGTAAAGCTCGAACGACGTGTGAAAACCGAAGTCGTCCCAGTCGTTCCGTTCCAGGAACGCGACTTCGACCCCGTCCGGCGTGCCGGCCTTGGCGGCAACACGGTAAACCGCACTTAACGCCTCCCAGCCCTCCGCCCCCGTGAGCTCTCAGCTTTCTTCCGATCAAATTACCCTAAGTCCCCAGGTAGTTCCTCACGATGTTTCCTCCGGATGTCGCAGAGCCAGTCGTCGTTCCGTGACAGGTTGGACAGCCGACCTATTCCTGGGCCACCCGCCACCCGCCAGAAAGCAGCCTGGCCCCTTCCTCCCGATGCACAGGGTCTAGCCAGGTCACCAGCACGGACCGCAGCGGTACGTCTTCCAGCTGTTCGCCCTGGACGGGCCGGGTACGAACGCGGTCGCCAGCCATGGCGGGAAATGATCTAGCCCCGCGGCAACAACCGGCGCCATGAACAGGCCGCTCACCGCCTGCGCCGCCGCGACCTCGCGCCGGAACCGTTCGTGGAACGCGCGGTCCTTGGCGAGCTCGGGGTGCACCACCTTGAGCGCTACCGCTCTCCCGGCGGGCGAGAAACCGAGATATACCCGGCCCATCCCTCCGCTGCCAAGCCGGGCGTGCAGGCGGAAACCGCCGATCACGCGCGGGTCGCCCGCGGATAGTGGCTCCATGGCCGCTCCGGTACCCGTGGTCTGCAGATGTCCCTAATCTACCGAGAACTGTCACCGGAATGTCGGCCGAAACGGTACTGTCGTCACGTCTTCGTCGAAGCGGAGGGAAATCCGGATCTGCTAGCGATTCACTTTTGGGAGTTCGCCATGCACCAGATTCAGGTTTACGTCGCTAAACGCTCGCGTATTCATCTCGCCCGGCCAATGGCCGCCGCATTGGTCGCCGCTTGCTGTGTCAGCGGGTGCGGGATCGCCTCCACCGCCTCGATCGCCCCGGGTACACCCGCGAGTTCGGGTGCGCCCGCCGGTCAGGCCGCCACCTCGACTGGTCAGAGCACTCCGGGTGCGGCTCTCACGGACTGGATACGCCAAGTTGCGGCCGGCGACCGCAGCGCGGCTTGCCAGGACATGCGGGCATCGGGGATGTCTGCCAAGAAAGCCATGGCGACCTGCATGTCCGCCGCTGGTCAGGCCACGTTCACCTCGCTGCACGGCAACTTCGTCATCGACGGAATCAAGTCCAGCACCCCGATTAAGATCACTAACGCCCATGTCAGCGGAACGAACGCAACTGTCGACGGCAGCGCGATCCAGGTATCAGGTATGACGTTGAACTCGCTCATGACCAAACACAGCACGGGAATAAAGCCGGGGCAGCTCGACATCTCGTTCCAGCTCTCGCGCGTCGACGGCGCATGGTACGTCACCGGCATGAACCTGAACGTCTGACGGGAGCGGGCGCGATCAGCGCAGGGCGCCGGGGAGCATCCCGGCGATAGAGCATCACCAGCGGAATGAGGAATTCGCTCTAGACCAGGCGGCTTCGCCGTTCCTGGCCCAATGGCGCTGCTCAAGTTGATCTTGGTCGCGAGCATGGTTCCCCGGGCAAGGTGCACCGAGCTCGGGTCACGGGAGCGCTCGTTTGCGGCCGTTCATCCCGTCCGAAATTGGTACACAGTTGTGGGGGGCTTGGTGGAGAGGCAGGCGCCATTCGGCTGCGCGTGGCTCAGGTGCGGATTGCTTGCCCTCTGGGACGGGACGTCGCCGCCCTGGTTTATCGATCATATTTCCGAGTGCGACACGCTGAATGCGCTAGCGTTCGTACCATCATCGCCATAGACTGACTCTCAGTAGCCTCGCTCGCGCGAAGAGTCAGGCGGCCCGACCCGGTGCGCGAACACCAGGGCCGGGCCTAGGACCCATCCATCCGACACAACCGGAGGACAGACCCATGCGACCTAGTCTTTCTCAACCCAGCCTCGGCACGCACCCGTTCGGCGACACCCCGGCCGAAGAGCGCCTGCGCGGCCTCGACCGCCAGCAGCTCGCCGACCGGCTCACCTGGCTGTCCTGGTGGTCACCGGGGACATTTGAGGTGATCATGGACTACCTGGAGTTCGTCGACAACCTCGCTGCGGATGGCGAAAATGACGACGACCCCGACGACCCCGCCCCGCACTGCACGGCCTGCGGCAGCGAGGTCGGGATCTTCGTCCGGTACAGCCTGAACTGGCAGCACTACCGAACCACCGACGCGGGCAGCCTGGAACTGTTCGACCCCGGCCACGAGCCCCACGTCGCCTGGCGCGCCGCCCCGCGCTAGTCGGCCTAGGTCCCTGGCACGCTGGCGGGTCAGGCACGGCGAATGTCGCCGCGCCCGACCCACGATCACGCCAAACCAGCGTAGACCGGAAGTTCCGCGCTGACCTCGGCCCGCACCGCCTTAACCGCGGCCCGGGTCACGCGGGACTTTGGCCGCTGACCTCGGCCCCGCACCTGACGGTGCCCGTGTCCCTGGCCGCGACCCGCAGGAGGGCCGGGAACCGCCGCCAATGGTGCACCTTGGCCCGCAGACCCCAGGCACCTGCGCCAGCCCGTGATAACGGCACCGGGTTTTCCTCACACGACTCTCACGCGCGCCGGCGTTCGCGTCGCAGGGCGGCGAGGGCCATGACTTCGGCCGGCCGTAGGGCCCGGACAAGTCGGCCAGCCGGCCAGAACGAGGTATACCGCTCCCCAGGACTCAGCTCAGCCAGCCCCATCCTCGGGCGGGAACACGCCACCACAGGACGACCCAGGCCTGTCCAAGACGCCTGGCCGGTAAATTAACGGGCTACCGGGAACCTCTCCGCAGTTCA
>JAWWPV010000607.1:0-3408 GCA_033854775.1 Trebonia sp. | reverse complement strand
ACAGAAACACGCGGCAGATAGATAAACGCAGGGCGAATTAACAACAGCAGAAAAGGCATCGCACCGGGCTGAATCAGCCGTCTACGCCGTGCTCGCGGAGGATGGCGTTCAGTTCGGCCTTGCTGTGCCGCTCGCCCTCCGGCAGGCGCTTCAAGATAAGGACGGCCGGCATGCCGAACGTGCCGCCGGGAAACTCGCGGAACCGGGTGCCGTTGATGGCCACCGACCAGGCAGGCACCTCGCCGCGCGGCAGTTCCTCGCCGGTTTCCACGTCGATCACGTGCGTCGAGGCCGAGATGTTCGTCCCGGGGGCGAGGACCGAGCCGGCCCGTATCCTGGCGCCCTCGGTCACCATCGAGCGGGAGCCGATCATGCACTCGTCCTCGACGATAACCGGGACAGCGTTCGGCGGCTCAAGCACGCCGCCGATGCCAACCCCACCGGACAGGTGCACGTTCTTGCCGATCTGGGCGCACGAGCCGACCGTCGCCCACGTGTCCACCATCGTCCCCGAGTCCACGTACGCGCCGACGTTGGTGAACGAGGGCATCAGGACCGTGCCCGGGGCGATGTACGCGCCCCAGCGGGCGATCGCGCCAGGCACCACGCGCACTCCGTCAAGGCGCGTCTTCAGCGGCACGCGGTCGTGGTAGCGGAAGTCGCCGACCTGCGACTGAGCCATCGGGAGGACCTTGAAGGCCAGCAGGATGGCCCGCTTGGCGCGCTCGTCCACCACGACCTCGTCGGTTTCCGCGTCCACGAACGCGACCCGGGCTGCCCCAGCGTCGATCTGGTCCACGGCCGCCACGACCTCGGCGCGGGCGGCGGAGTCCGCTGGGCTCAGCTCACCGCGGCGCTCCCACAGTTCGTCGATGGCAGCGGGCAGCGGAGACTTCAGCTCACTCATGGCCAGCGAGCCTACCGAACTCCAGGCCGCGGCGCGGAGGGGGTTCGGGGGGTTGCCCCCCCGCCCGGCGAATGCCGGGTAGTTTGGCTGCGTGCGGACGTCTCCTCAATGGCAGCCGGCTGGTCAGTGGCAGCCCGGCTACCAGTACCGGCGCCCATCATGGCGACGCCCGCTGATCGCGCTTGCGGTGATCGCGGCACTGCTCGCAGCGCTTGGTTACGGCGCCTTCACGGTCTACCAGCGGTTCACCCAGGTGCTGACGCTCCCTGGCTGCCAGGCAGGGACCGGCGACAATGCGATAGCGCTCGACTTCGGGCAGGCGGCCGACGCGGCCACCGTCGCCGGCGTAGCCGTCCGCGAGCACCTGCCAAGCAGAGCGCTGACCGTCGCTTACGCGACCGCGTTCCAGGAGTCGAAGCTAGAGAACCTGACCTACGGCGACCGCGACTCGGTCGGCATCTTCCAGCAGCGGCCGTCAGAGGGCTGGGGCACCACCGCGCAACTCGAGGACCCCGCGTACGCGGCCCAGGCGTTCTTCGGTGCGCTCGTCAAGGTACCCAGCTACACGGCCATTCCGGTCTACGCGGCCGCGCAGGCCGTGCAGAAGAGCGCCGACGGCTCCGCCTACCAGCAGTACGCGCAGACCGGCGCACTGCTCACCGCCGACTACACCACCGCGCCGCAGGCGGTCACCTGCTGGTACAACCCGGCGCAGCAGGCCTCGGCCCAGGGCGTCTCCACCAAGCTCAACCTGCACGGGGCCGCGGAGGAGCTGGACCACGTGTTCGGCACGCCCGGGCAAGACGGGGTGCTGACCGGAGTCACCCGTATCCGTTCGGGATCAGCTGACTTGATCACCACCGCGCGGGGCGGCGGCTGGCCCGTGGCGAACTGGCTCGTGACCAACGCCACGTCGTACGGGATCACGCAGGTCAGCTACGCCGGTTACACCTGGACCGCGCAGCTGAGCGAAACAAGCTGGCAGGCGAACCCGGCCGCGACAGCGGGGGGTATTGTCGCCAGCTAGCGCGGCGACCCACCATACTGTGTGGTAGCTGAAGTGGGTTAAGACGTTAAAGAGGAGCTCACGTGACCTACGTCATCGCGGAGACATGCGTCGATGTGCTCGACAGGGCATGCATCGAAGAGTGCCCGGTGGACTGCATCTACGAGGGCGAGCGCATGCTCTACATTCACCCGGACGAGTGCGTGGACTGCGGCGCTTGCGAGCCCGTCTGCCCGGTTGAGGCGATCTACTACGAGGACGACGTCCCCGAGCAGTGGAAGGAGTACTACAAGATCAACGTCGATTTCTTCAAGGAGCTTGGCTCTCCTGGGGGCGCGTCCAAGGTCGGCAAGGTCGGCAAGGACCACCCGACCGTCGCGGCGCTGCCGCCGCAGGCCGCGCACGAGTGACCCTCGCAGTACGGCTACCTGAATACCCCTGGGACGCGCTGGCGCCTATCGCCGAGAAGGCGCACGCGTTCCCCGGGGGCGCGGTTGACCTGTCCGTGGGCACCCCGGTCGATCCGGTGCCCGCCGTCATCCAGGACGCACTCGCCGCGGCCGCCAACGCGCCCGGCGACCCGTTGACCGCGGGGACGCCGGAGCTGCGTTCGGCGGCCGCGGGGTGGCTCGGCCGGTCGCTCGACGTGCACGTGGACCCCGTGTCCGTGCTGCCGGTGATCGGGACCAAGGAGTTCATCGCCTGGCTGCCGACCATGCTCGGGCTTGGCCCGGCCGACACGGTCCTCTACCCGTCGCTGGCCTATCCCACGTATGACATCGGGGCCAGGCTCTGCGGAGCGGCCTCGGCGGCGGTCGACGACGTGGCTGGTCCTGCCCTTGACGGCGTGCCCGCCTCGTCCCGGCTGCTCTGGGTGAACTCGCCGTCCAACCCGACCGGGCGCGTGCTGCCCCCGGCTTCCCTGCGGGACGCCGTCGCGTGGGCGCGGACGCGGGGCGCGGTCCTGGCCGCTGACGAGTGCTACATCGAGCTTGGCTGGGAGACCTCGCCGGTGTCGGTCCTGCACCCCTCCGTGCGCGGTGACTCGCTTGACGGGGTGCTCGCGGTGTTCTCGCTGTCTAAGCGGTCCAACCTCGCGGGTTACCGGGCAGGCTTCGTGACCGGCGACCCTTCCCTGATGAAGGACCTGCTGCTCGTCGGCCGGCAAGCCGGGATGATCGTGCCAGGCCCTGTCCAGGCGGCCATGATCGCCGCGCTGTCCGACGACAGGCACGCGGTCGAGCAGAAGGCCAGGTACGCGGCCCGTCGTGCCATCCTCGTCGAAGGGCTTACCGCGGCCGGTTTCCGGATCGAGCACTCAGCGGCGGGCCTCTACCTGTGGGCCACGCGCCCTGGCCTTGACTGCTGGGCCGCCTGCGAGATGCTCGCATCCGAGTGCGGCATGCTCGTCGGTCCCGGCTCCATGTACGGCCCGGCAGGCAGCGCCTACATCCGGGTCGCCCTCACCGCAACGGATGAGCGGGTAGCCGTCGGG
>JAWWPV010000606.1:0-3031 GCA_033854775.1 Trebonia sp. | reverse complement strand
GCCCGACCTGCTCGTGGCCAGCCTCGTCCCGGCCGGCGGCACGTCGGCGGCTGCGGGCTCGTCACGACGCGGCGGGTACGCGTTCGGCAGCGAGGTGTCCTGGCAGCGCGCGGCCATCGGCGCGGGTGCCACGGTGGCCGCGGTCATCTCCCGCGGCGCGCCGCGCGCCGACGCCGGCGAACCGCTCGACTCCGGCCGGGTCGTGGTGGTCGGACAGGAGACGGCGCCCCCCGGCGTGCTACGGGACACGCCGCCGACAGGCGAGCATGAGGAGATCGCCCGCCGCGTCGCCCGGCTCATCCCCGAGGGCGTGCGGCTCCAGGTCGGCCCGAGCCCGGTCGGCGACGCGCTGCTGCGCCGGCTCACGGTGCCCGTCGCGATCGACTCGGGCCTGCTGCCCGACTCCGTCACCGACCTGGCGAGCCGCGGGCTGCTGATCGGCGACCCGGTGGCCACCTACCTGGCCGGCGGCCCGCGGCTCTACTCGTGGGCGGACGGCCGCCCGATCCTGTACCCCGTCGAGTACACCCACGACCTTGGGCGCCTGTCCGCCGGGCCGTTCATCGCGGTGAACACCGCCGTCGAGATCGACTTCGACGGCCAGGTCAACGTGGAGGGGACGGCGTGCGCGGTACTCGGCGGAATCGGCGGCCACGCGGACTACGCGGCGGCCGCCGCCCGCTCGGTCGGCGGCCTGTCTGTCATCGCGGTCACAACACGTCACAACGGCAAGCCGACACTCGTCACCCAGCTGTCCCGCCCGGTCAGCACCCCGTCCCAGGACGTCGACATCGTCGTCACCGAACGCGGCGAGGCCGACCTGCGCGGCCTCTCCCGCCTCGAGCGCCACAAGGCCCTCAGCACTTTGTGGGACATCTGACGGCAGCTCTCGTGCTGGGACTCTGCGAGCATCGAGGCATCCCGCGCGAAGGGCTGTGCCGAACTCTTGTCAGAAGACCTGGGCGACGGCCAAGACTACGCCGGAGAGCCGCGGACTGCACAGGGGGATCGTGCCTAGGGCGACGTGGGCCGCGTGCTGGTCGGCGAGGGTGCGCTCGCTGCCGCCGCGCCGTTGGCTGGCTCTTCCTGGTGGATGTACTTCCCGCCGCGCAGCACCGAGGCGACGGCGGCGACGAGGCAGGCCGCGATGGCGAAGTCGAAGGCGACAGAAAGCCCGCTGGCGAACGCTGGGGTGATCAGCGACGGGAAGAAGCTCCGTCCCGCCAGGTACGCGGCGTGGCTGGCCGGCAGGTGCGCGAGCACCGGCCCGAGCAGCGTCTGCACCGGGTTGTAGCCGAGCAGCGCCGCGAACATCACCGACACCGGCGGCAGCCCGGCGACCTTGGCGGCTGACGCGGCGGGCACCCCCTGGGCGGTGAGCCCGTGACTGAGCAGGGACGGCAGCGAGGACGACAGCCCGAGGATGATCAGCGTGAAGAAGATGCCGATGGACAGCACCGTCGCCGAGTTCTGGAACGTCGCGGTCATGCCCGAGCCGACGCCGCGCCGCTCGGCCGGCAGGCTGTTCATGATGGCCGCCCGGTTCGGCGAGGAGAACAGCCCCTGGCCGATGCCGGACAGCAGCAGGATGAGCGCGAACTGCCAGTACGTGAAGTTGACCGGGAGCAGTTCCAGGAACAGGAAGGACACGGCGGTGATCAGTGCCCCGCCGGTCGAGAAGACCCGGGCGCCGAACTTGTCGGACAGGAACCCGGATACCGGCCCGGCGGACAGGAACCCCGCCGTCAGCGGCAGCATGTAGATGCCCGCCCACAGCGGGGTCTTGTCGAAGCTGTAGCCATGCTGCGGCAGGTAGATGCCCTGCAGCCAGATGATCAGGATGAACATCAGCCCGCCCCGGCCGAGGGCTATCAGCAGGCTGGCCAGGTTCCCGGCGGAAAACGCCCGGATGCGGAACAGTTGGATCCGGAACATCGGGTGCGTGACCTTGGTCTCCACGACGCAGAAAACCGCGAGCACCGCGGCACCGCCGATGATCGCGGCGAGGACCCACGGGTTTTCCCACCCCATCGTGTGCCCGCCGTAGGGCTGGATGCCGTACGTGATCCCGGCCAGCAGCGCGGTCAGCCCGATGGCGAAGGTCGCGTTGCCCCACCAGTCCAGGTTGACCGGCCGCCGCTCGCTCAGCTCGCGGAGCTTGAGGTACGCCCAGATTGTCCCGAACACCCCGAACGGCACCGACACGATGAACACCAGGTGCCATTCGACCGGCCCGAGCAGGCCGCCCAGGATCAGGCCGATGAACTGTCCCGCGATCCCGGCCACCTGATTCAGGCCAAGCGCCAGTCCCCGCTTGTTGGAGGGGAACGCGTCGGTGAGGATCGCGGCGGAGTTGGCGAGCAGCATCGCGCCGCCGACCCCCTGCCCGATCCTCATCACGATCAGCCATAGCGCGGCCGCGGTGCCGTGCATCCAGGTGACGGCCAGCAGGATGGAGAACACCGAGAAGACGGCGAACCCCAGGTTATAGATCCGGACCCGGCCGTACATGTCCCCCAGCCG
Source organism: Trebonia sp. (assembly GCA_033854775.1). Lineage (GTDB taxonomy): Bacteria > Actinomycetota > Actinomycetes > Streptosporangiales > Streptosporangiaceae > Trebonia. The sequence continues at coordinate 508 of JAWWPV010000606.1, read as the reverse complement.
CCCGAAGCTCACCACGAGCACGGCAGTGACAAGCAGGAAGCCCAGGATCAGCCACAGCAGCAGGCTGGTGTTACCCGGCTGCAGCGGGTTGAGCGAGATCCCGCGGAAGATGTCAGGCAGTGCGATCAGCGTGATCGACCCGTTGACGGTCACCATCAGCGTGCCCAGCGTCGTATTGGACAGCGCGACCCAACGGTAGCCCGGACCGGGCGCCGTCCCCAGATCCTCTCGGTAGTTCACGGGCACCACCATCCACGCAGATAGTTGCTATATGCAAACTAACACGGAGCGGTGTGCACCGCGCTCGGTCACTAGAGCCGTGCCGGGTAAAGCCGCAGCAGCGCTTCCCAGTGCCGGTCGCTCGCCACTGGGGCGCAGGTTTCCTGCAGTTCTGGCGTCCCTACAGGTCCCTGGCCAGGTTGGCGTGGCAGGCGCGAAGGCTGCGGCGCAGGGCGGCGATCTGGGGCTTGGTGAGGCCGTCGAGCATCCGCGACTCCAGCGTGGTCAC
>JAWWPV010000605.1:0-2811 GCA_033854775.1 Trebonia sp. | reverse complement strand
CCCACCCGGTCGTCTCGACATCCACGACCGTGAAGTCCAGGTCGGCCAGGGGGACCGACCGGATGCCGGGAACGGGGATAGTGACGTCAGCCATGATCACCACGGTAAGGCGGCCCACCGACATTCCGGAACGCTGCCAGGCGGGGCGGGTGCACGTCAGTTCTGTAGGGGATGAAGATCATCTTCGTTGAGTTGCTTGTCAGGCGGCTGGTGTCTGGTTGTGCCGGTTGTCACAGGTGGCTTCCCGCTGGCTGCTGGCCTCGGCGCAGCGCAGGGCGATGATGGAGTCGGCGCCGTTGACGGTCCAGTGCATGCCTGCCTGCTTGAGTCTTTGCCCGACGACCGTCTTGCAGCCGGCTTCCACGACGCCGGAGCCGACGAAGAGGCCGCACTGGCGGAACCAGTGGTAGCGCATGCGGGGAGCGTTGTTCTCGAAGTAGCCGAGGGCGGTTTCGATTTCGTCTTTCTTGGTGCCCTGGAGGGGGTAGGCCCTGGCTGCGCTGCAGATCCCGTCGATGTAGCCGTAGTCGAGGTCGGCCAGCCGGGCGGCGAGCCACTCGTCCTTGCGGTCCAGCAGCATGAACTCGAGCCTGCGGGCGAGGTCGTGGAGGTGCTCGCGGGCGTGGTAGAGGTCGACGACCTGGGTGGCCTCCGGGAACTTCGCGGTGGCGATGTTCCAGATCCACGCGGCGCCGTCGCCCAGGATCGTGAACTGGCGGACGTGGTCCGCGCCGCGGCGGATTGCCTCGGCTTTCACCAGGCCGGCGAACACGCTGGCCGGCTCGAAGGTGGCGATGACGCTGGCCGAGTCCCTGTCCCTGACCGGGTATCCGTCCTTGTCCAGCTTGTCCTGGGTGAAGAACACGCCGAGCTTGACCTCTCGGGTGCGTGCGCGGCCGTCCTCGCCCTTCCCGTCCCGCCCGGCGGTCTCCTTCGCGGTCATCGGGACGCCGGTGCCGTCGATGGCGGCGTAGAGCTTGTCCGGCAGCGGCGACGGCGGAAGCGGTACCAGCTTCCTGGCCGAGATCAGCGCGGCCCGGTTCCGGGCGGTCTTCGCAGCGGCGGCGCCGCTGGCCTCGGCGGCCCGCTCGACGCGCTTGACCGTGAGCCGGACCCCGGCCAGGTCCTCCAGCAGCCCGGCGGCGGCGGCGAACGGCACGGCGGCCCCTGCCCGGCTGGTCATCGCGGCCAGTCCCGGTGACATGGAGGCACCCGTGACCCCGAGCTCGGCGTCCCGGGGCGCCAGCCCGTGCCCGCACCGGGCGCAGTGGTACCACGCCCGCCGGAGGGCGACCGGGCCGAGCACGGTGTCGATGACCTTGTCCCGGTAGGCCGCGAACACGGCCTCGTGACCGTTCTCGCAGTCCACGCGCGGACCCCGGTAGCCGGGGTCGGCGGAGAGGAGCCCTCCGAGGATGCCGCAGCCGGCCTGCAGCATCCCGGCCCTGATCACGGCCTCGGCCGCCTGCAAGCCGGCGCCGTCGCAGCCCAGCGACCTGGCGGCCTCGGCCGCCAGGTCGCCTATCTCGGCGGCCTTCTCCCGCGCGAGGGCCTCGCAGAGCCCCCCTTTTCGCCCTCCGGCGCAGAGGGCGCGTCCGTCCCGGCCGCCGGACGGGCTTCGCAGATCCTCTCGCTGACCTCCGCGATCTGCTCGCTGATCGCCCTGAACTCCGCATGCCGGGCCACCTCGGCGCGCACCTTCTCCACCTCCGCCGCCGCCAGCTGCCGCCCGACCGTCTTGCGGCGGCCCGCCGACCGGGTCCACAAGAACCGCGGCCCGTGACCGGGATGACCCGGCCGGGCGCACGCGCAGTTCGGCTTCCCGCACTTGCGCCAGTTCTCGCTCACCGAGCCGCGCCGGAAGTCACCAACGCGGCTGAGCCGCGCGTACAGCCGGTCCCGCTCGGCCTCCAGTTCCGGAAGCGACGGCTCGGTCATGGGCACTCCTAGTCTGGTTTTGACGTCAAAACCAGACTCTCACCATAACCTGCCCGAATACGGGACCCCTACGTTCGTGTCGCACACCCTCACGCCGGAAGACCGTCCAGGAATGTCAGACCCCCGCCGTACAGTTGAACCCATGTGCCGTCTCCGGGGAGAAATGAAGCCGCGCCGTCCCCGGACACGAAATGGCGGCCGAGTTGAGGAGGTGGCGTCATGCGTCCGGTAACCGACCTGCAGCGGAAGGTGGCGCCCTTCGAGGTCATCACCGAGATGATCCCCGCGGGGGACCAGCCGACCGCGATCGCCCAGATCGCCGAGCGGATCAGGGACGGGGAGAAAGACACGGTCCTGCTTGGCGCGACCGGGACGGGCAAGACGGCGACGGTCGCGTGGGTGGCCGAGCAGCTCCAGCGTCCCGTGCTGGTCATGCTGCCCAACAAGACCCTCGCCGCCCAGTTCGCCAACGAGCTGCGCGAGATGATGCCGAACAACGCGGTCGAGTACTTCGTCTCGTACTACGACTACTACCAGCCCGAGGCGTACATCCCGCAGACCGACACCTACATCGAGAAGGACTCCTCGATCAACGACGAGGTCGAGCGGCTGCGCCACTCCGCGACCAACAGCCTGCTGACCCGCAGGGATACCGTCGTCGTCGCCTCCGTCTCCTGCATCTACGGCCTCGGCACCCCGCAGGAGTACGTCGACCGCATGCTCAAGGTCAAGCTCGGCGACACGATGGAGCGCGATCAGCTGCTGCGCAAGCTGGTCGGCATGCAGTACACCCGCAACGACATCGCCTTCACCCGCGGCACGTTCCGGGTCCGCGGCGACACCATCGAGATCATCCCGCAGTACGAGGAGCTC
>JAWWPV010000604.1:0-13924 GCA_033854775.1 Trebonia sp. | reverse complement strand
GAAGACCGTCAGCGTGAGCACGAGGGCCACCACCAGTGCGGCGAGCACGCCCGCGGTCACCGTCACGGCCATCGTGCGCCGCTTCACCGGCCGCGGCTCCGGCGCAGCCCCGTACACCGCGCTCGTGTGGTACACGGTCTGCCCGGTCCGCCGGTGCGAGTGGGGCCGGTGCGCGGCAGGCTCCGGCTCCGGGGCGGACGGGGGCGGAGGAGGCGGCGGAGGCAGCAGGGGCAGTCCCTGCGTGGCCTGCTCGCCGCCTTCCTCTGGCTGCGCTGGCATGGGCGTTGTCGGAGGGGCTGACCCGCTCGGAGCGACGTCCGGCTCTTCAGATGAGCCCGACGGGTCAGGTGAACCGGTGCCGTTGGTCTCGCTCGTCACCTAACCGACCGTACCCATGCCTCGCCCCCACGGCGAATAAAGCAGGAAACCGAGAGCAACCGCTCAGGGAGCCTGACGCTACGGAACGAAGACGACCTTCCCGGTGTGCGCCCCGTCGATCATCGCCGCGAAGCCGTCGCGGGCCTCGGCCAGCGGGATCGCGCGGTCGATCAGCGGACGGGTGCCGGTCTGCTCGCAGAAGCGGAGCAGGCGGCCGAGCTGCTCGCGGGTCCCCATCGTGGAGCCGACCACTGACAGCTGCGTGAAGAAGATCCTCGTGAGCTCGGCCGGGGACGCGTCCCCGCTGGTCGCGCCCGAGATGACGATCCGGCCGCCGGGCTTGAGCGAGCGGACCGAGTGGGACCAGGTCGCCTGGCCGACCGTCTCCATCACCACGTCGGCGCGCTCGGGCAGCCGCGCGCCGGAAGGGAAGGCCTGGTCGGCACCGAGCTTGAGCGCCGCGTCACGCTTGGCCTCGGTGCGGCTCGTCACCCACATCCGAAACCCCGCCGCGCGGCCAAGGAGGATCAGCGCCGTGGCGACGCCGCCGCCCGCGCCCTGGACGAGGATCGTCGCGCCCGGCTGCACGCCGGACTTCTCGAACAGCATCCGGTACGCGGTCAGGTAGGCCGTGGGCAGGCAGGCGGCCTCCTCGAAGGAGAGCGCCGCCGGCTTGGGAATCAGGTTCACCTCCGGAACCATGACCTTCTCGGCGAACGTGCCCGGGTACCGCTCGGAGAGCAGGGAACGGCGCGGGTCCAGGGTCTCGTCACCGCCGCCCGCGTTGGCGTCGCCGATCACGCCGTGCACCACGACCTCGTTGCCACCGGAGTCGACCCCGGCGGCGTCACAGCCCAGGATCATCGGCAGCCGGTCGGCCGCCAGTCCCACGCCGCGCAGCGACCAGACGTCGTGGTGGTTCAGCGCTGTCGCCTTGACCGTGACCGTGACCCAGCCAGCCGGCGGCTCGGGATCCGGCCGCTCTCCCGTCTCAAGAGCACTCAACGGATTGTCAGCATCGATACGGGCGGCATAGACGGCAAACATGATCATGACCCTAGCGTGATGGCGGCCGGCCTGTAAGAGTGGGCGGCCATCACGCTAGGGCGCGCCGTCTAGCGGCGGGCCACGCCGTCCACTCGGGCCTGGGCCGCGACCGCGGCGGTGACGGCCGGGGCCACCCGCTCGTCGAACTGGCTCGGGATGACGTAGTCCTTGGTCGCGTCGTCGCCCACCAGGGCGGCGATGGCGTCGGCCGCGGCCAGCTTCATGTTCTCGGTGATCGTGGTCGCGCGCACGTCCAGGGCGGCGCGGAAGACGCCGGGGAACGCCAGCGAGTTGTTGATCTGGTTCGGGAAGTCGCTGCGGCCCGTCGCCACCACGGCCACGTGCCTCCGGGCGATGTCCGGGTGGACCTCCGGCTCCGGGTTCGACAGCAGGAATGCGATCGCGCCTGGCGCCATCCGGCTCAGTGCCTCCTCGGGGAGGGCGCTGCCGGACAGCCCGATGAACACGTCCGCGCCGCGCAGCGCCGATTCCACCGAGCCGGCGTGCCCCGAGGCGTTGGTCCGCGCCGCGAGCGCCGCCTTGACCGGATTCAGGCCGTCGCGGCCGTGATAGATCATGCCCTTGCTGTCGGAGACACCGACCTCGCCGACACCCGCCGCCAGCAGGATCTTCGACACCGCGATCCCCGAGGCGCCGGCACCGCAGACCACGACCCGCATCGCGGGCAGTTCCTTGCCGACCACGCGGGCGGCGCCGCGCAGCGCCGCGAGCGCCACGATCGCGGTCCCGTGCTGGTCGTCGTGCATGACCGGGATGTCGAGCATGGCCCGGAGCCGGTCCTCGATCTCGAAGCAGCGCGGCGCCGAGATGTCCTCCAGGTTGATGCCGCCGAAACTCGGCGCGAGCGCGGCGACCACGCGGACCACGTCATCGACGTCGGTGACGTCGATGCAGACGGGCACCGCGTTGATGCCGGCGAACTTCTTGAACAGCAGCGCCTTGCCCTCCATCACGGGCATCGCCGCGGCGGGCCCGATGTCGCCGAGGCCGAGCACGGCGGTGCCGTCGCTCACCACCGCGACGGTGTTGCCGACCCAGGTGTAATCGCCCGCGAGTTCCGGCTCATCGGCGATCGCGCTGCAGACCCGGGCCACGCCCGGCGTGTAGGCCATGGCGAGCGCCGCCCGGTCGGGCACGTCCACGCTCGGATTGACGTCGATCTTGCCGCCGCGGTGCATCGCGAACACAGGGTCGTCGTCCAGGGAAGAACGGGAAAGAGTAGCCTCGTCGGCCACGGTTAACCCCCAAGGTTCAGTACTACAGGTGACGGGTCTGCCGTCCCGCTGGCTCACGGTGGTGGCGGGGTAGCGCCGCCGGCCGGCCGCGCGGACGGTGATCACACCAGGTACGGGGGTTGCCCGTTGGTTTAGTGTGCCATGAGCGACTTGCTGCTAGCGCTGTCAGCGCCGTTCTGTAATACTCATGGGCAGGATCAGCCTATTACATTTACCTCCCTGCCGCAGGAGGCTTCGGGCCGCCCTCACTGGCGGACGCGCGAGTCACCCCGCTGCTTTTGTGCGCGCTGGGCGGGCCTGATGCGATCGCGATCTTTGCGATCAGGCCCGCCCTGTGCGCGCATCGGGGGGTACCGGGGTCGTCCCCCGGGAGACAACAGCGGGGATTCGCGCGTGGACCTGTCATCTTATGCTGAGCTCGCCGTCCGGCTCGTGAACACCGCTAGCCTCGGGCACGAGGGCGGTGACCTGCTCACGTCCATGGACGGGCTGCGGGCCCTGGTGTCCGACCGGGAGCACCTGAACCACGGCATGACGCGCGCCGACCTCGACGCGCTCCGGATGCTCAGGGACGAGTTCCGCGGGTTCTTCGTGGCCTGCTCGCAGGGAAACGGCGCGGACGCGGCCGACCGGCTGAACGAGCTCCTCATCCAGTACCCGGTGCATCCCCAGCTTTCCGGCCACGACGGTCAGGCCTGGCACGTGCACTACACCGAGAGCGGCTCGATGTCCGACAAGTACGCCGCGGGGGCGGCGATGGGCCTCGCGGTCCGGCTGACCGAGCTCGGCCTGGAACGCTTCGGTGTGTGCCAGGCGGCACCGTGCTCCGGGGTGTTCGTCGACACGTCGGCCAACCGCACCAGGCGGTACTGCTCGGACCGGTGCGCGAGCCGGGCCAACGTCATCGCCTACCGGGCGCGCAAGCGCGAGGAAGAGTCCCAGGCTTAGGCCTGGCTGCCGGGGAAGTCCCCGTCAGGCAGGATGTCCGACGGCTCAAGGCGCATCAGGTCGTCTTTGCCCCAGCGCCGCTCCGGATCGGCGGCGAGCCGGTACGCGTGCCTGAGCCGGGCACTTTCCAGGTCGTTCCTGACCGTGCGAGCATTGCCGAACCTAGGCTGCGTCCGGCGCACTGACAGGTGCTCACGGAATGCGGACTCTGCCTCATCCGACAAGTAGTAGGACGACCGGTTTATCATCAGCCGCCCGATCGCAAGGAGCTGGTCGACCTCGTACTCGGCGAAGTCCAGGTGATGCGCGATGCGCGAGCTCATCCCTGGGTTGGATTCGAAGAAGCGGTCCATGCGGTCCTTGTATCCGGCGACGATCACCACGAGCTTGTCGCGGTCGTTCTCCATCACCTGCATGAGGATGTCGATGCACTCCTGACCGTAGTCTTTCGAGTCCTCGCCACGGAACAGGGTGTAGGCCTCATCGATGAACAGCACGCCGCCCATCGCGCGGTCGAGAACCTGCTTGGTCTTCGGCGCGGTGTGCCCGATGTACTCGCCGACAAGGTCATCGCGCATGGCATGCACCAGGTGACCTTTCTGCAGGTAGCCGAGCCGGCGCAGCAGGTCGGCCATCGTCAGCGCCACCGTGGTCTTCCCGGTACCCGGCGCCCCGGTGAAGCACATGTGCAGGTTCGGCCGCGACGCTGACAGCCCGAACCGCTGCCGCGCCCGGTCGACTAGCAGCAGCGAGCCGATTTCCTCCACCTTCTTTTTCACCGGGAGGAGCCCGACAAGCTCGATGTCAAGCGCGGTGAACAGGTCATCGACGTCTGCCGCCCGCCGCTCCTCGGCGAGCGAGACGGTGGCGTCAGGCTGGAGCGTTTCGTTCCGCCGGCGACCCCGGCCGCTGCGGGCGGGCTCCTTCATGGCAACCGGGGAAGATACTGCCGGGCGCGGCCCGGGGGCACCGGATATCCGCCGCGAGACGGCCGCCGGTACCAGCGGCGAAAACTCCCGGCGCAGGCCTGGATCGAACCCGCTGAAGAGCCTGTCAGAGTCCGGTACGACGCCCCGTGCGATGAGGTTTTGCTGACTCGTCTGGCGCCACGTGTCCCTGGCGACCAGCAGTACGGCCACGAGGAGGCCGATGAGGCCGACGACGATTCCGAACACCACAAGGCTCACCCGCCACGCCATCAGCAGGACGACCGCCACGCCTAGCACCAGCAGGCCGCGTCCGGAAAGCCGCAACCAGGTCTTTCTCATGATAAGAGCGAGGGTAGCCAGGCGGCTCCCGGTCGGTCAATCGGCCGCCACCCGCGCCAGGCCAGGGCAGACGCCGTGATCGCCTACCGGGCCCGCAACCGTGGCGGGGAACCCGGCGCCTGAGCACGCCCGCCGCGATAAATCCCGAATGGCAGCAGCGGCTTCTCAAACCCCCGCCGCACTCGTGAATCCGTTCACAAGCGATTGCTGTTTTACATACCGCAACTGACCGGCACGCACCGGTCGAAACTTGAAACCGGCTGGCAATTACCACGACATCACCGTGTGACCTGACAGATGTGTCATTAACCGGCGTAAACGTGGTGTAGCGCCGTGACCTGCGTTATAGAACCGAATCCGGGACAACACTTCTCATACGGGATGATCATCCCTACGATGTTCATCACTCTGCACAACTTGACGCTCACTCGCTCTCTGCGGGATCCCGCCGGGCGCGTGGCACGCCCTTAGGGGCACGATCGAGAAACGAGAAAAGGGCTATCGATCATGTCAACTGAAACTGGCTCCGCGGCTGTCACCACACCGGCTGACGTTGGCCTCAAGCGCGAGATGGGGTTCATCGGCGCCGTCTGGGCGTCGGAGAGCTCGATCATCGGGTCCGGCTGGCTGTTTGGCGCGCTGTACGCCGCGCAGGCCGCCGGCCCGGCGGCGATCATCGCGTGGGTCATCGGCGGCGTCGCGGTCGTCATCCTCGCCCTGATTCACGCCGAGCTCGGCGCGATGTACCCGGTGTCGGGCGGCACCGCGCGGTTCCCCCACTTCGCGTTCGGCGCCGTCGCGGGCATGTCCTTCGGCTTCTTCTCCTGGCTGCAGGCCGTCACCGTCGCGCCCATCGAGACCTTCGCGGTCATGAACTACGGGTCGCACTGGTGGCCGGCGATCTACAACCACAACACGGGGAACGTCACCACCACCGGCTTCATCATGGCCATCATCTTGATGGCCATCTTCACGGGGCTGAACTTCGTCGGCATCAAGTGGCTGTCGAACATCAACAGCGGGCTCATGTGGTGGAAGATCGCCGTCCCGGTGCTCACCATCGTCGTGCTGCTCTTCAAGTTCCACAGCGGGAACTTCGGCTCGTCCGCCGGGTCCGGCGGGTTCATGCCGACCGGCATCAAGGGCGTGCTCTCCGCGGTCGTCGGGGCCGGCGTCGTGTTCTCCTACCTCGGCTTCGAGCAGGCCGACCAGCTCGCGGGCGAGATCAAGAACGCGCAGCGGAACCTGCCGCGGGCGATCATCACCGCGGTCGCCATCGGCACCGGGATCTACATCCTGCTGCAGATTGTCTTCATCGCCGCGATGGACCCGGCCCTGCTGACCTTCAGCCACGGCTGGACCGGCCTGGTCTGCCCGGCGACCGGCACCTGCAACGCGAACGTGGCCAGCATCAACTCCGGGCCCTTCGCGGGCCTCGCCGGGCTGGTCGGGCTGTCCTGGCTAGCGTTCATCCTCCGGCTCGACGCGATCATCTCACCGTTCGGCACGGGCCTGATCTACCAGACCTCGGGCTCCCGGGTCAGCTACGGCCTGGGCCGGAACCGGTACTTCCCGCCGATCCTCACCAAGACCGACAGCCGGGGCGTGCCGTGGGTCAGCCTGCTCCTGTCGTTCGTCGGCGGCCTGATCTTCCTGCTGCCGTTCCCGAGCTGGCACGCGCTCGTCGGCCTGGTGACCGGCGCCTCCGTGCTCATGTACGCGGGCGCGCCGCTCTCCCTCGCCGCGTTCCGCCGCCAGGTACCTGAGGCCGTCCGGCCCTACAGGCTCGCCGGCGCCGCGGTCTGGGCGCCGCTCGGGTTCATCATCGCCAACTTCATCATCTACTGGTCCGGCTTCCTGGTCATCTGGAAGCTCGGCATCTGCATCGTCATCGGCTACGTCATCATCGGAATCTGCATGGCCTTCGACCCGCAGCGACCGAAGCTGCTGGACCCGAAGGCCCTGAAGTCGGCGAGCTGGCTGCCGGTCTACCTGATCGGCATGGGCATCATCTCGTGGCTCGGCCAGTACAGCGGGCAGTCCTCGACAACCCCGCTGGCGCCCACCAACACCAACACCATCGGCCTGTGGTACGACCTGCTGATCATCGCGGCGTTCAGCCTCGTCATCTACTACTGGGCGGTTGCCGTCAGGCTGCCTCGTGCGGAGATGCTCGCGCTGGTCGACGCGCAGTCCGGGGAAGAGGACGTGCCCCCGCCGACCCTCTAGTCGCGAACAGCACGCCTTAGTCCCGAAATAGCAAGACCCGGAGGACCCCGCGCCGCAAGGTGCGGGGTCCTTCGCTTTCCGCGACGCGAAACAGGAGTCAGCATTAAGGCAACCACGCACGGTTAATTCCCGCAGCGAAGAGTAGTGTTGGGAGGCAAACTTACCGTTCTGGTACGTAGAAACGGATGACTCGCCCGCAGGGCACGATCGAGAAAAGAGCTATCGATCATGGCTACTGGAACTGGCTCCACGGGGGCCCCGCTGACGCAGCCTGCCGACATCGGTCTGCGTCGGGAGATGGGGCTGATCGGGGCTACCTGGGCGTCCGAGACGTCGATCATCGGCTCGGGCTGGTTGTTCGCCGGAATGAACGCCGCGGTCCTCGCCGGGCCTGCGGCCATCTACGGGTGGCTCATCGGCGGCGCGTGCGCGATCGTCCTGGCGCTGCTGCACGCCGAACTTGGCGGCATGTACCCGGTCGCGGGCGGAACCGCCAGGTTCCCGCACCTGGCGTTCGGCAGCGTGGCCGGCGTCTCGTTCGGGTTCTTCTCCTGGCTCCAGGCGGTCACGGTCGCACCGGTCGAGTGCTACGCGGTGATGACGTACGGCCAGTACTACTGGCACAGCATCTACAACCCGGCCACCGGCCGTATCACCGGGCTCGGCTTCGGGATGACCATCGTGCTGATGGCCATCTTCACCGCGATCAACTTCCTCGGGGTCAGGCTGTTCTCCCGGATTAACTCCGGCATCACCTGGTGGAAGGTTGCGATCCCGGTCATCACCATCGTGATCTTCCTGTTCAAGTTCCACGGCGGCAACTTCAGCCCGGGCGGCGGCGGGTTCATGCCGTTCGGCATCAAGGCCGTGTTCAGCGCCATCCCCAGCGCGGGCATCGTGTTCTCCTACCTGGGCTTCGAGCAGGCCGACCAGCTGGCGGGGGAGATCAAGAACCCGCAGAAGAACCTGCCACGCGCGATCATCATCGCGATCCTGCTCGGCACGTTCATCTACTGCATGGCCCAGATCGTGCTCGTCGGCGCCACCCCGCCCAGCCTGCTGACCCACGGGTTCCAGGGGATCGCGACCGGCAACCCGGTGCTCGTCTACCCGTTCGCCGCGGTCGCCGGCCTGGCCGGGCTGGGCGTCTGGGCGACGATCCTGCACATCGACGCATTCGTCTCGCCGTTCGGCACCGGCATGATCTACCAGACCTCCACCTCGCGGATCGGTTACGGCCTGGCCAGGAACCGGTACTACCCGCAGGTCTTCCAGTGGGTCGACAAGAACGGCGTCCCGTGGTTCAGCCTGATCATGGCGTTCGTGTTCGGCATCTTCTTCCTGCTGCCGTTCCCGAGCTGGCAGGCGCTGGTCGGGCTGGTCACCGGCGCCAGCGTGCTCATGTACGCGGGCGCGCCGCTGTCCCTTGGCGCCTTCCGCAGGCAGGTGCCTGACCACCCGCGGCCGTACCGGGTGCCCGTTGCCGCAGTGATCTCGCCGCTCGGCTTCATCGTGGCGAACATGATCATCTACTGGTCCGGCTTCAACGTGATCTGGAAGCTCGGCGCCTGCATCGTGATCGGCTACGTCATCATCGGCACCTGCATGATCTTCGACAAGCAACGGCCGCCGCTTGACTGGAAGTCCGCCCAGTGGCTGCCGGTCTACCTGATCGGCATGGGCCTCATCTCCTGGTTCGGCCAGTTCGGCTCGGGCGCGCCGCCGATCAACAACGGCCGCCTTCCGTTCTGGTGGGACATGCTGGTGGTGGCGGCCTTCAGCCTCGCCATCTACTTCTGGGCGATGTGGGCAAGGCTGCCGCGCCGGGAAGTCGACCGGCTGGTCGAGCTCCAGTCCGCGCGGATGGGCGACGCCCCCGCGACCCCGCGGCACTAACTCGACTGATACCCGTAGGCACCGAGCCGGCCCCGCATCCCGCACGCGGGTGCGGGCCGGCTCGGTTTACCACGAACCCGTTCTGGATGACTCGCGGCGGCTAGCGGCGGCGACGGAGCGGCCAGTAGCGGAGCAGCACCACCGCCACGATCTTCTCCTCGGGCACCGGCCCGAAGCGGGCGCTGTCGACCGCGCCTGCGGCCGGGTTGTCTGACGCCAGCCACCAGCCCCCGCCCACTTCCCCGCCCCCCTCCTCGCGCCAGGCCACGCGCTTGACAAGCAGGAAGCCCGGGCGCTCCGGGTGCCAGGCGAGCACTACCTGACCGGGGCGGATCCGGGTGGTGCGCAACGCCAGCAGCCAGTCACCCGGGTGCAGGGCGGGGAGCATGGACCGCTCTTCGACCACGACCCGGAGCAGCGGCCAGCGCTTGGGGCGGGCGTGCACGTTTAACTCCCAGCGGGCAGAGTAGTGTCGGAAGTGAAACCTTACTGATCTGGTATGGAGAAAGGGAACCGATGAGGCTGCTTACCCGGCTGCTCGCGCCGAAGTCCGTCGCTCACGCCCACTGCGACCTGCCCTGCGGTGTCTACGACCCTGCGCAGGCGATGATCGAGGCGCAGTCCGTCAAAGCGATCGCGGAAAAGTACGCCGCCAACGAGGACCCGGCGTTCCGGGCCCGTGCGATCTTCATCAAGGAGCAGCGCTCCGAGCTGGTCAAGCACCACCTGTGGGTGCTGTGGACGGACTACTTCAAGCCGCCGCACTTCGAGAAGTACCCGCAGCTGCACACGCTCTTCAACGAGGCCACCAAGCTGGCCGGCGCCGCCGGCACGAAGGGCTCGGTCGACGTGGCCGTCGCCGACCAGCTGCTCGCCAAGATCGAGGAGATCTCCAAGATCTTCTGGGAGACGAAGCAGGGCTAGCCCGGGGACGACCCCAGGAACCCCCGCTGTCCGGGCGGCACAATTGCGGTTCTTCGGGGGCAATGCAACGACACGGCAGCGCGGCTTGGGATTCACCGGGCCGCGCTGCGGCGTTCTTGTCTCCAGTGGCGGTAAGTTGCAATCAGTGGCCGGCATGCGTCGCCGGCTCCGTGACGATCACCGACGGAGAGACGTGACCGAAGATACCGCCGCGCCGGCGGCACCCCCCGGGGGCCGCGAGACGGCAGATTACGTGCAGGTCAAGATGCCGGCCGAGGGCGCCTACCTGTCCGTGCTGCGTACCGCCGCCGCAGGGCTCGCCGCCAGGCTCGACTTCACCCTCGACGAGATCGAGGACCTGCGCATCGCGATCGACGAGGCGTGCGCGATGCTGCTCGCCCAGGCCATTCCCGGCACCGACCTGGAATGCGTCTTCGAGCTAGGCGCCGACCTGGTGACCATCACCGTGTCGGTGAACGCTGCGGAGGCCAGGATGCCCGCGCGCGACACGTTCGCGTGGACGGTGCTTTCCGCGCTCGCCGGCTCCGTCGATTCCAGGCTCGGACCCGACGACCGGGTCTCGATCGTGCTCGCCAAGCGCCGGGGCGGATGAGTTGAGCAGCGAATACGAGGTCCAGGTGACTGACGAGTTCGAGGTTGAGGTTACGGTCAGCGAGGAAGTGCCGCCGCCGCTGCCGCGGTCCGAGCACTCCTCGCCCGACCGGACGCAGGCGAGGGAGCTGTTCGAACGGCTCTCCGTGCTGCCTGCCGACGACCCCGAGCGCGCCAGGATGAGGGCCACCCTGGTCGAGCTGCACCTGCCGCTTGTCGAGTACCTGGCGCGGCGGTTCCGCAACCGGGGCGAGTGGCTCGACGACCTCACCCAGGTCGCGACCATCGGGCTCATCAAGTCCATCGACCGGTTCGACCTGGAGCGCGGCGTCGAGTTCTCCACGTACGCGACGCCCACCATCGTCGGCGAGATCAAGCGCCACTTCAGGGACAAGGGCTGGGCCGTCCGCGTGCCGCGGCGGCTCCAGGAGCTCAAGCTCTCGCTGACCAAGGCGATCGGCGAGCTGGCGCAGCGCGAGGGCCGCGCGCCCACCGTGAGCGAACTCGCCGCGCACCTGCAGATGTCGGAAGAAGAGGTGCTCGAGGGCCTCGAATCGGCCAACGCGTACTCCACGGTGTCCCTGGACGCGCCGGACTCTGGTGACGAGGACGCGCCCGCGGTGGCCGACTCGCTCGGCATGATCGACGACGCCCTTGAGGGCGTGGAGTACCGCGAGTCACTGAAGCCGCTGCTCGAACGGCTGCCGCCGCGAGAGAAGAAGATCCTGCTGCTGCGGTTCTTCGGGAACATGACCCAGTCGCAGATCGCCGCCGAGCTCGGCATCTCCCAGATGCACGTGTCCCGGCTGCTCGCCAGGACGCTGGCTCAGCTGCGCGAGGGGCTCACCGTAGACGACTAAACGGCGAGCGGGGGGGTCACCGGGGGGGTCATCCCCCCGGGCGAGATAGCGCGCGGAGGCTTGCCGGCGCGAACAGGCCGGCAAGCGCCGCGATGGCCAGCAGCAAGGCGGGAACTCCCCAGCCATAGCGGTGCGCCTCAAGCAGCCAGAAGGCGATCAAGATCGTGAACACCTGGGTCAACACCGCCGGGGTCCTGCTCCACGGCCGGAGGCGCGCGATCCCGGCCGCGATCCAGGCCACGCCAACCACGAGGATGGCCTCAGTCACGATGAACGCGATCGCGTTCGAGGTCGTCCAGGCGTCGCCGGAAACCGAGTCGATCACGTTGAGTAGGACCGCCACGCACAGGCCGACCGCCTCGGCGGCCTGGGCCAAGGCGGCCATGAGCAACATGGGCGTCTCCCGGAGGGAGCGGAGGGACATCTCTCCGGGAGATGACTGCGTGCCGGAGACGCCTGCGGCTGAACGCATACCCATTAGTCTCATCCTCCCTGGCACCGTTAACCTGAGCAACGTGCGCGCGCTGCTGATCATCAATCCTCGCGCGACTTCCATGTCCGGACGAGACGCCGGCCTGGTGGTCCGCGCGCTCGGCTCACGGCTAGAACTAGATACCAAGCAAACACAGTATCGCGGCCACGCGGGCAACCTCGCCGCCGCCTCAGGGGCAGACGGATACGACCTGGTCGTGACCTTCAGCGGCGACGGGACCGTGAACGAGGTCGTCAACGGGCTGATGAAGATAAAGGAGCCGACGGAGCGCCCCGCCCTCGCGCCCATCCCTGGCGGCGGCGCTAACGTGTTCGCGCGCACCCTCGGGCTGCCCCCCGAGGCCGGCCAGGCGGTACAGCGCATCCTCGCCGCGGTCGCGTCTGGAGACCGGCGCAAGATCGGGCTCGGCCTCGCCGGTGACCGCTATTTCACGTTCAGCGCCGGACTCGGGATTGACGCGGAGGTCAGCGGTGACATGGAGCGGCAGCGGGCGCGCGGCCGGCGCGCGTCCGTGGCGGCCTACCTGCGGACCGTGGTACGCAGGTACTACGAAACCGACCGGCGGCGTCCCGCGCTCACCCTCCGGATTCCCGGCCAGCCGCCGGTGAACGGCCTGTTCATGGGCGTCGTCACGAACAGCTCGCCGTGGACCTACCTGGGGAGCCGCCCGGTGCGCCTCGCGCACGCGGACTTCAGCTCCGGGCTTGACCTGTTCGCGATGCGGCAGCTCCGCACGCTCACCACGCTGGCCGCGCTCGGGCACATGATGAACTCGCATGAAGGAGACCTTCCGACCGGGCGGGACGTGGTCAGCGCTTCCGCGCTCAGCCAGCTGGCCTTCGAGGCCGAGCGCCCGATCGCCTTTCACAACGACGGCGAGTACCTGGGCGAAACGGAGTCGGTCGCGTTCCGGTTTGTGCCCGACGCGCTCTGTGTTATAGCGTGACGTAACTCTCGTTCTGTGACGGATCTGACATTAATTTCAGCTCCCCTGTTTGCCGCGCCCTCTTGCGCTGGCTGTGCCCTGTTGAGAGGCTATATCCGGTGCCAGGGGCAACGTAACTCAGCGCGTTCGAACACGGCTGACGCAGGGTACGTCACCTCCGGACGTGGCCGGGCTCTACCGCTGCCTAGTCGTGAACCAGTTGGCACCTCCAAGATCGGGAATATCACGATATTCCCGATATATCGCAAAGCTCGTGAATTACTTCACAAGCACGGAGTGGCGAGTGGCGGACCTCACCGATGACCTGCCACTACGCCGAGAAGGAGTGGACTCCATGGACTGGCGCCACATCGCCGCCTGTCGCGAGGTAGATCCAGAGCTGTTCTTCCCGATCGGAAACAGCGGCCCCGCGCTCCTGCAAATTGAAGAAGCCAAGCAGGTCTGCCGTCGGTGCAGTGCACTGAACGAATGCCTCCGCTGGGCTATCGACAGTGGCCAGGACGCCGGCGTCTGGGGCGGCATGAGTGAGGACGAGCGGCGGGCGCTCAAGCGCCGGACGCTGCGCCTCCGCGCCCGCGCGGGCGTCTAGCCGACAATTCACGCTTTTCGCAGCCGGGGAGCGGTAGCTCCCCGGGCGATGAATGGTAACCGCATAGCCTCGGGCTCGTAGCGGACGGGCAGGTCGACGACCGCGATCGTGCCTCCCCCGGCCCGCGGCCGCAGGATAATCCGACCGCCGAGCTCGCCCTCGACCAGGGTCCTGACGATCTGCAGGCCAAGGCTCGTCGTGTTCTCCAGGTCGAACCCCGGCGGCAGCCCGGCGCCGCTGTCGGTCACCGTCACGGTGAGCAGCTCGGGCGCCCGCGCCGCGACTACTTCGATGATCCCCGCATCCGTGCCCGGCGGGCCCCAGCCCGACCGCGGCGCCGACCCGAACCCGTGCTGCAGCGCGTTCTGTAGCAGCTCGGTCAGCACCATCGCGAGCGGGGTGGCCACGGTCGCGGGGAGCATGCCGAACTGGCCGGTGATCTTCGGCGTCACGCGCACCTCAGGCGATGACACCTCGC